>NZ_JBCGFB010000005.1:0-98411 GCF_038752175.1 Nocardia sp. No.11
GGACGCGCGGCGGGCGCGTTGCCCTGCTGCGCGGGCGCGGGGGCGGCCGTCGTCGTGGTGGGCTGCGCCTTCGTCGGGATCGCCGGGAGCGGGATCTCGGTGGGCAGCGCCACGCCCGGCGGAACGGGCAATCCCGGCGGCACCGGGATCGAGGTCGGCAGCGGCAGCATCTGCAGATCCGACAGGCGCAGATCCGGCAGATCGAGGCCGGTCAGGTCACGCAGCGGGACCGTGATGTCGGGGACCGAGGTCAGCGCGACCTCCGCCAGCTGGGTCGGGACCGCCGCGACCTGCGATTCGTTGGTGCTGCGGTAGTCGGTCGAATCGCTCAGCGCGAACGCGCCGACGGGTGCGGCGACGGCGAGCGTTGTGACCACCGGGAGCACGTAGGAACGTTTCGGCTTTCGATATCGCACGTGCCTTCTCCAATCAGGGTCGAGCTCGTAGACCTTGGTGGCATCGAGGCCATCACCGGCAAGTGATGCTTGCTTCCTCTTGTCTCACACACCACACTAGTTAACATACGTCACACATCTAAACCTCAACTTGAGGATTATGTGATTGCTCGAATGTAGCCTTCGGAACCCGCTCGGCCACGACGACATGCCGACGCGAGCTCCGCCGGTCGAATCGCGACACCGTGGGAGCGCAGTATGAGAGCGGACACCAAGATCAACCGCAGTACCCGCCGCGGCACCAGGCGCCGCGCCGTGCCGATGATCAAGACCGCCCCGCTGCCGTTGCTGGTCGGTGGCACCGCGCTGGCGCTGACCGGCGCGTTCGGGCTGTGGCAGATCCTGCCGGGCCAGGTCGCCCCGACCGTGGGCGCGGGCCACGGGCGCGGGATGAGCCAGGTCGGCGCGTTCGACAGCGCCAGGGAGGGCTGGTCCGCCGAGGAGATCCTCGGTCACTACTACCCGGGCGCCGAGCTCGGGCAGGTCGGGCCGACCACGATCGGTGTCCGGCTGCAGGCCCAGGACGACGCCACCCTCGACACCTTCGCCGCCGCGGGCGCGCAGGTCGCGGGCCGGATGATCGGCCCGGGCGAGGCCGCCCACCTCACCCCATTGCCCGACGGCGGCGCGAACGTCGTGGTGACCACGGGCTGCGACGGCGAAGTGCTGTGGCAGACCGCGACCGACGATCCGTTCGTCTACCCGCTGGATCCGGGGCCGGGCAGACCCGCCGCCGAACACCTGACGTTGTGCGGCGGCACCGCCTATCGCGGCGCGCTCGGGGTCGCGCTGGAAGGCGGCGCGTACCGGACCGTCAACCAGGTCGACCTCGACGACTACCTCGCCGGCCTGTTACCCGCCGAGATGCAGGCGAACTGGGCCGATCAGGGCGCGTTCGAAGCGCTGCGCGCACAGGCGATCGCGGCCCGTTCCTACGCGCTCGCCGAGAACCGCTACGACTACGCGCAGACCTGCGACACCACCGACTGCCAGGTGTATCCCGGCACCGTGAAAGAGGACGCCCGCACCACCGAGGCCGTCGCGGCGACCGCGGGCACCGTGCTGCTGCGCGACGGACTGATCCTGCGCTCGGAGTACTCCGCCGCGCCCGACGGCGGCCGCCCGGCCGATATCGAGACCTTCGCCGTGGGCCCCGCGCCCGGCGACCTGGTCGAAACCGCGCCCGCGCCGACGGCGCCCACCGCCCCGACCCGCCCCGATCCGACCATCGAGGCGCTCGCGGGCGAGACCGCGATCGACACCGAGTACCGGCGGATCGGCGGTCCGGACAGCACCATCGGGGCGCCGATCGGGCCGGAGATGATGTTGCCGCAGCGGGCAGGCACGTATCGGCTGTACACCAACGGTGTGATCGTGGCGACCAAGACGCTCGGCGCCCAGGTCGTCGACTTCTCGACGCTGTTGCAGCTGGTGCCGGAGGTGGGCGATCAGCTGCCGCCGTCGGCGTCGGGTCAGCCGAAGGTGACGACGCCGGAGGGCACGGCGCCCGGCGGTGTCGCGCCGGGGACTCAGGCGTCCGTACCGGCACAGGCCGCCGCGGGTGGTGACCAGGTCGGACCTGTGCACGGTCCGGTGAATCCCGCTGCCACGCCACACGCACCCGCGAATCCTGTTGCCGCGCCGCGTGGTTCGGTGGATCCCGCTACCGGTCAGCAAGTTCCCGCAGCCGGGCCGCGGAACCCGGCACCCGTGCCCCACGGCCCGGCTACCGCGCCGGGAATCCACGACGGCGAGTAGCGGCCCGGGACGGTCGAGACCGCGTCGATCCGGCGGACGGCCAGGTGCGCCTGGGCTCGGCGAACCGGGCTGCCGGGGCGCGTCGCCGATCCGGCCATGACCGCCGGGTGTTCCACGACAGCGGGTAGCGGCCGGGGTCAGTCGAGGGTGGTGTCGTCCAGGCCGATGGCCAGGGTGCGCAGGAGCCCGGCGAGCTGTTCGCGGTCCTCGGTGCCCAGCGCCGCGAGCAGGCGTTGCTCGTTGTCCATGTGCAGGGGCAGGAGGCGGTCGACCAGTTCCCTGCCCTCGTCGGTGAGCTGGACGAAGACCGAGCGCCGGTCGTCGGCCGAGGGCACCCGGCGGACCAGGTTCTTGGCCGCCATGCGGTCGATGCGGTTGGTGATCGCGCCGGAGGTGACCATCGCAGCCCGGTTCAGCGAGCCCGCGGTCAGGCCGGTGTCGCCGCCGGAGCGGCGCAGCGTGGCGAGCACGTCGAACTCCCAGAATTCCAGTCCGTGACCGGCGAAGAAGCGTTTGAGGTCCTGCTCGAGGACGCGCGAGAGCCGGGTGATCCGGCCGACGATCGCCATCGGTGACACGTCGACATCGGGTCGTTCGACCCCCCAGTGCTCGGTGATCAGATCGACGGCGTCCCGCATGCGTATCCCTCTCTATTGAAAATCTTAACGTTCATCTACTTGACGATGAGGCATCCCGCCGGGTAGATATTTCAATGTTGAGATTATCAATCAGGAGTGAACATGACGACGGCTACTCGCCCGACCGGCTACGCGGGCACCCTCGCGCTCACCGCTCTCACCCCGATCGTCTGGGGTTCCACCTACGCCGTCACCACCGAGTTCCTGCCCCCGGACCGGCCGCTGTTCACCGCGCTGACGCGCGCCCTGCCCGCCGGTCTGGCCCTGCTCGCACTGACCAGGGTGCTGCCGCACGGCAGGTGGCTCGGTCGCGCCGCGGTGCTCGGCGTTCTCAATATCGGCGCGTTCTTCCCGCTGCTGTTCCTGGCGGCCTACCGGCTTCCGGGCGGCGTGGCCGGGGTACTCGGCGCGGTGGCGCCGATGTTCGCGCTCGGCTTCGCCGCGGTCCTGCTGTCGGAGGCGCCGGCGCGGCGCAAGGTGATCGCCGGGCTGATCGGCGTCGCCGGGGTGTCGCTGGTCGTGCTGCGCGGCGATGCCGAGCTGGACACGATCGGTGTCGTCGCCGGGCTGGCCGGTGCGGCGTCGATGTCGGCGGGCACCGTGCTGACCAAGAAGTGGGGACGTCCCGAGGGCGTCGGTCCGCTCGCGATGACCGGCTGGCAGCTGACCGCGGGCGGCCTGTTCATCCTGCCGCTCGCCGTGCTGATCGAAGGCGCGCCGCCCGCGATGGACGCGCAGGCCGTCGGCGGCTACCTGTACCTCGGCGTCATCGGCACGGCGCTCGCCTACTGGCTGTGGTTCCGGGGGATCTCGCGGGTACCCGCGACGTCGGTGGCCTTCCTCGGTCTGCTGAGCCCGATGTCGGCCGCGGTGATCGGCTGGCTCGCCCTCGGGCAGGCGCTGACTCCGCTGCAGGTCCTGGGCCTGGCGATCGCGCTCGGCGGCACCGTGCTCGGCCAGATTCCGCCGAAGGTCGCGCCGGCGACGGTGGCCGAGCCGGTGCCCGCGCGGGCGACCATCACCAAGATCGCCGTTCTGCCTGCGCCGGAGAAGGTTTCGGTCGCCCGCTGAACCCGGGGCGCACGGTCGGCCGCGCATCGCCTGCATCAACTGGTCCTCGGCGAGGGCCGGGACCGGCAGGGGGTGCGCGGCTTTCGCGCGCAGGCCGCCGAGGTCGACGGCGCCGGGGTTGGCTGCTGGCGATCGGCGCGCTGATCGAGCACAGCGCCGTCCAGCGGGAGATCGACGCGCATCCCGAACTGATCCCGGACGGCCTGGTGCTGCCCCGGATCGGCAACGCCGAACTCGGCGCGCGGTACCGGCGGATGTACACCGAGCGCGACGTCGTCGAGGTCGAGATCGGGTTCCGACTTTCGGGGTTGACCTTGACGTAGCGTCAACTTGCAGACTGGGAACACCGACGAGAAAGGGGCAGGTCATGGCGGGTGAATGGGCCATCCAGGACCTCGCGAAAGCCGCGGGCACCACCAGCCGCACGCTGCGCCACTACGGCCAGCTCGGGCTGCTGGAACCGAGCCGGATCGGCGCCAACGGCTACCGCTACTACGACCAGAGCTCCCTGATCCGCCTGCAGCGCATCCTGCTGCTGCGCGAACTCGGCCTCGGCCTTCCGGTGATCGCCGAGGTACTCGCCGGGGAACAGGACACCGCGGGCGCACTGCGGACCCACCTGGAACTGCTTCGGCAGCAACAGGATCGGATCGCGCGCCAGATCGAATCGGTGTCGACCACGTTGCGCAAGACCGAAAGAGGTGAACCACTCATGGCCGCAGAGGTTTTCGACGGCTTCGACCACACCCAGTACAAGGACGAGGTCACCGAACGGTGGGGCAAGGAGGCCTACGAGAGCGGCGACCGCTGGTGGCGCTCACTGAGCGATGCCGAGAAGAAGTCGTTCCAGCAGACCCAGCTCGACATCGCCGCCGACTTCGGCAAGGCCCACGCCGCGGGCCTGCCGGTGGCGGGCGAGACCGTCCAGGCGATCGTCGCCAGGCACCGCGCCTGGCTCGGCGACGGCACCCAGGGCCGCCCGGTGACCGACGAATACCTGCTCAACCTGGGCGAGATGTACGTCGCCGACCCGCGGTTCCGGCAGAACTACGACGTGCACGGCGACGGCACCGCGGAGTACATCCGTGAGGCCTTCCGCGCCTACGTCGCGGGCCGAAACGCCTGATCGCGGTTTATCCGGCCCCGCACCGGGAACTAGAGGACAGCCGCGTCCGGACGCCACCCGCCCGGCCGCGGCTTTCGGCGTCGTAGGCTGCCCGGTGCCGGTGCGGTCGCGAAGGGAAGCGATGAACAATCACCATGGCCCGCAGGGGTTTCCGCCGCCATCGGGCAGATGCCGCGACCGCATCCGGGCCGGTCACCCCGACTCGTGGCGGTACGCACCGGTCTCGGCGCTCTCTCCGGCGGGTCGCGCGGGCTCCCCGCAGCGCTGGGTGGACCACGCGAACCACGCCGGATCGGGCGTTTCGCCGTATAACTGACGGCGACGACGACAACGTGCAGGGGACAGTGGTGGATCAGGTGGAGCCCGAGCGGCCTTCTCGCGCGGTGACCGCGCTGGTGGCGGGGTGGCTCGGGGTGCTGGTCGGGGGTGCCGGGATCATCGTGGGCACGGCGACGGCGCTGGTGCGGGCATTCGGGCGCGAGATCGAGCTCGATTACGCGGGTGCGGGGATCGTCGGCGGGCTCGGGGTGCTGTATCTGCTGGGGGCGGTGCTGCTGTTGCGGCGGCGGATGCTCGGCAGGCGGATTCTGGTGGCCATCACGGGCGCGATGAGCGGAGCGACGTTGCTGGTCGTCGTACTCAACGGCGCCGGGCACGGGCTGCGGTTCGGGCCGCTGGACTGGTGGCTCGCGCTCAACGTGGTGATCCTGGTGCTCAGCGTGATCGAGCCGACGCGGCGCTGGACCATCACGCGGTAACGCGGCAGGGGATAGGTTTTGATCATGGTCGTGCGGGAAACGAAGTCGACAGTCGGTGAGGTGGCGGTGATCGTCGCCGTGTGCTGCGCCGGCGTGGCCGCCGTGGCGAATCTGCTCGGGGCCCTGATCCTGGTGCGCGCCTTCCTGGACGCGCCGCAACGGCTCGACGACTCGCTGACGCTGTTCACCACTCTCGGCGCCCTGGTGGCGGCCTTCGCGTTCGGCTACGGGGGCATGCTGCTGGCCCGCCGCGACGAGACCGGCCGGTGGGTGCTGATCGTCGCGGGCGTCGCGCAGATCGGGCTCGGTGCGCTGGGTCTGCTGGCCACCCTGGTGAATTACGACTCCGAGTACGGCATCCACTGGTTCGCCGAGGAGTCGGTCGTTCGTTCGATTCCGATCGGGTTCGGTGGGGTACCCGGTGCCGTGACGGCGATCGTGAACCACAGCTGGGCGGCCGCGCTGGCGGCCGTCGCGCTGGGCGCGCTGGTGCTGGTGCCCGCGGTGCTGCCGTGGACGGCGGCCTACGCTCGGACCGAGCGGGCGGTCGGTTCGGCCGTATAGTTTCGGCAGGTCAGCGGCGCTACGCCGCGCTCGTTTTCGGAGGGGGACACCATGGGATACCCGTATGGTCCGCAGCAGGGCCACGACCCGTACGCGGGTGGTTACGCGCAACCCGGCTACGCGGCCGATCCCTACGCGCAGCAGGGCTACGCCGCGCAGCCGTACGGGTACGGGCAGCAGCCCTATGCCGCGCCCAGCTACGAATACGGTTACGGCGCACCGGCTTACGGTGCCCCGCAGCGGGCGGGCGGCGGCACCGGTATCACCGCGGCCCTGCTCTCCCTGCTGATCTCGCTGGTCGCGCTGATCGGCCTCGGCGTGATCGCGGCCGCCGAGCTGAGCACCGAATCCAGCCGCAGCGACGACGCCCGCGCAGGCACGATCGCCGGCCTCGCGATCGCCGCGGTCCCGGCCCTGCTGTGGCTGCTCGGCTCGATCCTGCTGTTCCGCCGCAAGACCGCCGGCCGGGTCATCCTGATCATCCTGTCCACGATCGGCCTGCTGATCAGCGCGATCTCGGTCGCGGTCTCGGCCAGCGAAGGAGCCCCGCCGGGCCTGGTCGCCGGCAGTGTCGTCGCCACCTGCGTCCCACTGCTGATCCTCGTCTGCGCTTCCGCCCCGTCCACGGGCCGCTGGATCCGCGCGGCTCGTCAGCCCGCGTACCCTCCCTACCCGTATTACTGACGCGCGCCCAGGGGGAACACGCATGAGCCATCCGTCCGGCCACGGTCCGAACGAAGTTGTCGCCCAGCAGTTTTCGCCGCTCTCGGCACCGGCGGTGCTGTCCGGCCCTGATCACCGCGCTTCCGGCGCGGGGAACGGGGAGTGGTGGCTCTCGCCTCGGGCCGACCCGTACTCCGTGCCACAGGCGGTCCAGCCGTGGCAGGACGCGGGCCGGGTTCGCCAGGGGGTGGCACCGGTCCCGCGCCTCGAGCGCCGCCGTCGTCCCGACGCTTCGGGGGTGCCGCTGCACCGGACGATGGGCACGCTGGCGCTACTCCTCGCCGTCCTGTCGGCGATCGCCGCGATCAACGGATTCCTGTGGGCGGCGGCGCCCCATGCCGGGTCCGGGACGAGTGAGCAGATCTCGAGCGAGGCCGGCGGCAACCTGGTCTTCGTACTGCTCTGGGGGATCGGTGGCTTGCTGCTCGCCCAGCAGATCGGGTACAGCCGGGCACTCGTCTTCGCGCTCGCGGCGATCTACCTGTCGCAGTACGCCGAGGGGATGGACGTACTGACAGCCGACGGGAACCAGCTCGAACCGTGGATCGCCTGGAGCGGGTTGCTCCTCGCCCTACCCCTGACCGCCCTCCTGCCGATCTCGGCGGCGGCGACCTGGACACGACGGCGGAAGGGGGATGCCCATGAATCGGCCACCCGGTCCTGACCCGAATGGCAGTGCGATGCGGCCGGTCGCGGGACCCGCACCGGAGACCGCGATGTACGACGCGGGCGGACCCGCGCCGCTCGACCAGTACCCCGGCTACGCGAGTCCATCACGGCAGGGCTTCGGCGTCGCACCCGAATTACCGCCTCCCGGACTGCCGGTCGGACATGGGCAGGAGGGTGGGGAGTGGTGGCGGACGCCGGGGACGTACCCGCCGCCGGTCACCGGATACGGGCAACCGGGTGTGGACGGGAGGCGTCAGGGAGTTCCGGTCGCCCGGACGCCCGGAAGGACGGCACGGACGCCGCTGCTGGATCGGGCCATCGTCGCCTACGCCGCAGTGCTGGCCGGGTATGCGGTGACGGCGTCGGTCATCGGAGTCAAGGCGAACCCGCTGTTTCCCGGCAGCGAGTGGATGAGTCACCGGATTCTCGCCGTGACCGCGGTGCACGTCGCCGTGGCGCTGCTGTGGGTGGTCGCGGCGGTGCTCTTCGGAAGGCGGGTGAAGGCGGGCCGGGCGCTGGTCGGCGTGCTCGCGGTCGGATATCTCGGGATGAACGCCATCGGGCTCTACACCAGCTGGCGAGGCATAGGCATTCCGCTGGCGGTGTTCACGGGGTCGGTGGACTATGTCTGCCTCGCTACGGACTGGTACGGCTGCCCGCCCTATGGTGAGAACGCGGGGTTGCGGTTCACCGGGACCGGGGCCGTGCTGTCGGGACTCATGGTGATCCTGCTGTTGGTCTCGGCGATCAGGACGCGCCGCCGCAGCGCCTCGCCCCAGCTCCCCGTCGGCGGATATCCCGTCCCCGTCCCGCCACCGGGATATCCCGCCCGGTAGGCCGGTGGCATCACCCCAGCTCAGGGGCAGGTCGGTGACTCCGCCGGGACAATCCGGCGTCTTCCGATACGCTGGGCACCCGTGACCGTCGCATCGTCCCCGGGTAACTCCGATAATTCTGCTTACGACCTGATCGTGGTCGGCTCCGGCTTCTTCGGCCTGACCGTCGCCGAGCGCGCCGCGAACCTGCTGGGCAAGCGGGTGCTGGTGATCGACCGCCGCTACCACCTCGGTGGCAACGCCTACTCCGAGCCGGAGCCCGAAACCGGCATCGAGATCCACAAGTACGGCGCGCATCTGTTCCACACCTCGAACAAGAAGGTGTGGGACTACGTCACCCAGTTCACCGAGTTCACCGGGTACCAGCACCGCGTGTTCGCGCTGCACAAGGGGCAGGCCTACCAGTTCCCGATGGGACTCGGCCTGATCTCGCAGTTCTTCGGCCGGTACTTCACCCCCGAGGAGGCCAAGGCGCTGATCGCCGAGCAGGCCGCCGAGGTGCAGACCGCCGACGCGCAGAACCTCGAGGAGAAGGCGATCTCGCTGATCGGCCGTCCGCTCTACGAGGCGTTCGTGCGCGACTACACCGCCAAGCAGTGGCAGACCGACCCGAAGGAACTGCCCGCGGGCAACATCACCCGCCTGCCGGTGCGCTACACCTTCGACAACCGCTACTTCAACGACACCTACGAGGGCCTGCCCAAGGAGGGGTACACGAAGTGGCTGGAGAACATGGCCGCCTCCGAGCTCATCGACGTGCGGCTCAACACCGACTGGTTCGACGTGCGTGACGAACTGGTCGCGGCCAGCCCGGACGCGCCGATCGTCTACACCGGCCCGCTGGATCACTACTTCGACTACTCCGAAGGCGAGCTGGGCTGGCGCACGATCGACTTCGAGACCGAAGTCCTCGAGATCGGCGACTTCCAGGGCACCTCGGTGATGAACTACAACGACGCCGACGCGCCGTACACCCGCATCATCGAGCCGCGCCACTTCCACCCCGAGCGCGACTACCCGACCGACAAGACGGTCATCATGCGCGAGTTCTCCCGCTTCGCGCAGACCGGCGACGAGCCGTACTACCCGATCAACACTCCCGAGGACCGCGCCAAGCTGCTGGCCTACCGCGAGCTCGCCAAGAAGGAGACCGCCGAGAAGAAGGTGCTCTTCGGCGGCCGTCTCGGCACCTACCAGTACCTGGACATGCACATGGCGATCGGTTCGGCGCTGAGCATGTTCGAGAACGTGCTGCGTCCGCACCTGGAGTCCGGCGCGGCACTGGTGGACCCGGCGTGAGCGAGCCTTGGCGAGTGAACCACAAGCACAGCGCGGCACCGCGCACGACGGAACCGAGCGCCGGCGAGGTGGAGTCGTGAGCGGTCAGCGCCCGGAGGAGGCGGCCCGCGTAACAACGCAGGGCGCCCGAGCACGCCAGAAAGGACGCAGTGTGAGCGCGCAGCCGGTGCTCGACGACGTGACCACCGAGACGCGAGCCAAGGCGCTGCTACAGCGGATCATCCTGCCGCGCCCGGGCGAGCCACTCGACGTGCGGACCCTCTACCTGGAGGAATCCACCACCAACGCGCGCCGCGCGCACGCCACCAGCCGGACCGCGCTCTCGATCGGCGCCGAGTCCGAGGTGTCGTTCTGCACCTACTTCAACGCGCTGCCCGCCAGCTACTGGCGGCGCTGGAGCGTGCTGAACTCGGTGGTGCTGCGGCTGGAGCTGGCCGGGCACGGCCGCGTCGACGTGTACCGCTCCAAGGCCGACGGCTCGCGCATCCACGTGCAGGGCAAGGAGTTCGCCGTCGCGCAGGGCGCGGATTCGGTGTTCGTGGAGTTCGAGACCGATCTGGGCCCGTTCGAGGACGGCGGCTGGATCTGGTTCGACATCACCACCGACACGGCGGTGACGCTGCTGGCCGGCGGCTGGTACGCCCCGCAGGAGGCGCCGGGCACCGGCACCATCGCGGTCGGCATGCCCACCTTCAACCGGCCCACCGACCTGGTCAAGACGCTGGCCGCGCTGGGCTCGGACCCGCTGGTGCTCGGCAATGTCACCGCGGTGATCGTGGCCGACCAGGGCAACCGCAAGGTCGTCGACGAGCCCGGCTTCACCGAGGCCGCCGCGACCCTCGGTGACCGGCTGAGCATCCACGACCAGCCCAACCTGGGCGGGTCCGGCGGCTACAGCCGCGTCATGTACGAGGCGCTCGCGACCGACGCCGAGTTCATCGTCTACATGGACGACGACATCGAGATCGAGCCCGACTCGATCCTGCGCGCGCTGGCGTTCTCCCGGTTCGCCAAGTCGCCGCTGCTGGTCGGCGGGCAGATGCTGAACCTGCAGGAGCGTTCGCACCTGCACAGCATGGGCGAGGTCGTCGATCGCGGGATCTTCATGTGGTCCTCGGCGCCGAACGTCGAGTACGACCACGACTTCTCGAAGTACCCGCTCAAGGATCGCGACAACTCCAAGCTGCTGCACCGGCGCATCGACGTCGACTTCAACGGCTGGTGGACCTGCGTGATCCCGCGGCAGGTGGCCGAGCAGATCGGTCAGCCGCTGCCGCTGTTCCTGAAGTGGGACGACGTCGAATACGGCCTGCGCGCCCGCGAGGCCGGCTACCCGACGATCACCCTGCCGGGTGCGGCCGTATGGCACATGGCCTGGTCGGACAAGGACGACGCGATCGACTGGCAGGCGTACTTCCACCTGCGCAACCGCCTCGTGGTCGCCTCGCTGCACCTGCCCGGCGACGGCAAGCCGATGATCGTGAACACGGTCAAGGCCACTCTCAAGCACCTGCTGTGCCTGGAGTACTCGACGGTCGCCATCCAGAACGAGGCGATCCGCGACTTCTTGGCCGGCCCGGAGGGTCTGTTCGACCTGCTGCCGAGCGCGCTGGGCAAGATCCACGCGATGCGCAAGGAGTACCCGGACGCCGTGGTGCTGCCCTCCTCGACCGAATTGCCGTTGGCCAACCGGCACGGCGTCGGCGCGACCGGCGAGCCGGGCAACCCGATCGCCAAGGTCGCGCGCCTGGCCAAGGGCGTGGTGCACAACTTCCGCAAGGCCGACCCGGCCGCGCACGAGACCCCGCAGCTGAACGTGCCGACGCTGGACGCGCGCTGGTTCCTGCTCTCGCAGGTCGACGGCGTCACCGTGACGACCGCCGACGGCCGCGGCGTCGTCTACCGCAAGCGCGACCCGCGCAAGGCCGCCGAGCTGCTCAAGGAAGCCCTGCGCCTGCGTAAAGAGCTCACCGCTCGCTTCCCGGAGATGCAGCAGCGCTACCGGGCCGCGCACGCCGAGCTGACCAGTACGGCGGCGTGGGAGAAGGTCTTCGGACTCGAAGGCGGCCGCGACGACAACAGCCTGAATGGAACCGCGAAGTGAACGCGATCAACCCGGAACTGCCCGACCTGGAACTGGCCGAAGAGGGCTGCGGCGGCGAGTGCGCCTGCGCCTGCGGTGACGGCGAGTACGTGGAGGTGCCGCTCGAGGTCGGCATCATCAACGTCGTGCAGACCACCATCGGCACCAACCCGGCGGTGGTCTCGGCCGCGCGCGGGATGTCGCATTTCGGCGAGCACGCGCTGGGCTGGGTCGGCATCGCCGCCGCGGGCTGGCTGGTCGACAAGCCGCGGCGCAGGCAGTGGGCCGGGGTCGCGGTCGGCGCGGTCGGCGCGCACGCCGCCTCGATCGTGATCAAGCGGATCGTCCGGCGCCCGCGCCCGAACGACCCGACGGTGCAGGTCAACGTGTCGACGCCGAGCAAACTGAGCTTCCCGTCCTCGCACGCCACGTCGACCACGGCGGCTGCGGTGTTGCTCGGCAGGCTGACCGGGCTACCCTTGCCAGCGGTGCTCGTGCCGCCGATGCTCCTTTCCCGGGTCGTGCTCGGGGTGCATTACCCTTCCGACGTGCTCGCCGGTTCCGCATTGGGGGCCGCGTCGGCAGCCGCCGTGCTAGCCGCCGAAAAGAGACTCCGACAGTGACCGCAACCGAAAGAACCTTGGCTGAGATGAGCGAAGAACCGTCCGCCGCCGTCCTCGACGAGGCCGTGGTGAAGGGCCCGCCGAAGACTCTGGTCGGCGGTGTCATCAAGGCCATCCGTCCGCGGCAGTGGGTCAAGAACGTCCTCGTGCTCGCCGCGCCGCTGGCCGTCGGGCCGGAGGCGATCAGCGACGCGGGCGTGCTCGTGCACGTCGCCATCGCCTTCGTGGTGTTCTGCATGGCGGCCTCGGGCATCTACCTGGTCAACGATTCGCTCGACGTCGAGGCCGACCGGGCGCATCCGACCAAGCGGTTCCGTCCGATCGCCGCGGGCGTGGTCCCGGTCAACCTGGCGTACGCGCTGGCCGCGGTGCTGCTGGTCGGTTCGATCGCCGGTTCGTTCCTGGCGTCCTGGCACCTGGCCGTGGTGATGGCGATCTACATCGCGATCCAGCTGGCCTACTGCCTGGGCCTCAAGCATCAGGCCGTGCTCGACATCTGCATCGTGTCGTCGGGCTTCCTGCTGCGCGCCGTCGCCGGTGGCGCGGCCGCCGGCATCGCGCTGTCGCAGTGGTTCCTGCTGATCATGGCGTTCGGTTCGCTGTTCATGGCGGCGGGCAAGCGCTACGCGGAACTGCAGATCGCGCTGGAGACCGGCGCGAAGATCCGCAAGTCCCTGCAGTACTACACGCCGACCTACCTGCGCTTCATCTGGACGCTCGCGGCCACCGCCGTCGTGGTGTTCTACGGCCTCTGGGCGTTCCAGCAGGACTCGGCTCGTGACACCCAGTGGTACTCGATCTCCATGATCCCGTTTACCATCGCAATCCTGCGTTACGCGGTCGACGTCGACGGTGGCGAGGCCGGTGAACCCGAAGAGATCGCGCTGGGGGACCGCATCCTGCAGTTCCTCGCTATTGCCTGGATCGGAGCGGTAGGTGTCGCTGTCTATCTCACCTGACGAGATCGTGGTAGCGGAGCAGGAAGCAACCGAATACGAGCGGCTACGCGACGACGAGCAGTCGGCGCGTCCGACCGCGCGTTTCGCGACCCTGTCCCGCGCCACCTTCGTCGGTGGGGTGGTCTTCGCCGTGGTCGTGTTCGCGGTGGGTGCCTGGCAGCGGCGCTGGATCGCCGACGACGGCCTCATCGTGTTGCGGACGGTGCGCAACCTGCTCGCGGGCAACGGCCCCGTCTTCAACATGGACGAGCGGGTCGAGGCCAACACCAGTACCGCGTGGACCTACCTGGTCTGGTTCTTCAGCTGGCTGACCCAGGCGCGGCTCGAGTACGTGGTGCTCGGTGTCGCGCTGGCGGTCTCGCTGCTGGCCATCGTGTTCGCCATGCTCGGCACCGCCCGGCTGTGGGGCGGGACGAGCGGCCAGCTGCTCATCCCGGCGGGCGTGCTCGTCTACATCGCGCTGCCGCCCGCCCGTGACTACGCCACCTCCGGCCTGGAGAGCGGTCTGGTGATCTGCTGGGTCGGGCTGCTGTGGTGGCTGATGATCCGGTGGAGCCAAGCCGCGGTCGTGCGCGTGCCGAGCCTGCTCGGGCTGGTCTTCCTGGCCGGTCTCGCGCCGCTGATCCGGCCGGAGGCCACGCTGATCGGCGTGCTCGCGCTCGGCATGATCTTCCTGACCCCGATGCCGGTGTTCCGGTACGGCCCGATCGCGCTGCGCGCGCTGATCGTGTTCGTCGCCGGGATCGTGCCGGTGGCCTACCAGATCTGGCGGATGGGCTACTACGGCCTGCCCTACCCGAACACCGCGGTCGCCAAGGACGCGGGCGGGGCCAAGTGGGGTCAGGGCATGAAGTACCTGTGGGACCTCGTCGGCCCGTACTACCTGTGGATTCCGCTGCTCGTGCTGCTGATCGCCGGGGTGGTCACCGCGGTGGCGCGCGGGATCGAGGTGCGGCCGCGGTGGTCGGTGGCCGCGATCCGGACCTGGCTGCGCTCGCCGAGCGCGGTCGTCACGCTGATGCTGGGCAGCGGCCTGCTGCTCACCGTCTACGCGATCCGCGTCGGCGGCGACTTCATGCACGGCCGGATGCTGCTGACCCAGCTGTTCCTGCTGCTGTTGCCGGTGGCGGTCGTGCCGATCCGGCTGCCTGCCCGCCTCGGTCGGTCAGCGCCGGCGGACGGTAGCTCGCCTGACCACGCGGACAGCGAGCCGCGGGCGTTCACCCCCCGTGACTGGTCCATGGTGGTCGTGCTGGTCGCGCTGCTCGGCACCGCGGGCTGGTCGCTGTACGCGGCGAGCACCACCGCGATCAAGACCGGCACCAAGATCAGTTCGTCGGGCATCGTCGACGAGCGCGTGTACTACGTGCTCAACACCGGCAAGGACCATCCGATCCTGGCCGAGGACTACCTCGACTACCCGCGCATGCGGGCGATGGTCAACGACATCGCGGCCAACCCCAACGGCGGCCTGCTGCTGAACTCGCCGTCGTTCACGTTCTGGTACCTGGATCCGCCGCCGCAGCCGATTCCCGAGGGCGGCGCCGGGCACACGGTCTACTTCCTGAACCTGGGCATGACGAGCATGAACGTGCCGCTGAGCGTGCGCGTCATCGATCCGATGGGCCTGGCCTACCCGCTGGCCGCGCACTCGGACCGGCTCGCCGACGGCCGCATCGGGCACGACAAGAGCCTGTACCCGGACTGGGTGGTCGTCGACTCGGGCATGGTCGACATCCATCCGTGGATGCCCTGGTACATGGACGAGGAGTGGGTCACCCAGGCGCGCGCGGCGATGGCGTGCCCGCAAACGCAGGCGCTGCTGATCTCCACCCGCGACCCGCTCACCTTCGACCGGTTCAAGCACAACCTGCGCAATGCGCTGAGTTTCGCGAAGTACCGGATCGACCGGGTGCCCAAGTACGAGATCCAGCGATGCGGTCTGGTGGATCCATTTCCCGAGCCGCCGCGCTGAAAAGCTCCACATGCGTCACACTGAGCCCACGGGTTACCCGTGGGCTCAGTGGTTACAGCGCTGGCCTGCGGTTTCCCAGTGGCGTTCGCCGCTTAATCACTTTTCGGTAACGCCAGGCTATCGATGTCACGATATGGTCTTCGAGGAACGGCCCGTCGGCGCACTGGTGTGCCGGTAGTAAGTCGGCGGTCATTTGCAACCGCGGTTCCGCGCGAACCGCACGAGGAAAGGCCCAAAACAGAATGCGTGGCGGACGTCTCAGAGCCCGGGGAGCCGGCTGGCTCAAGCGGTCGATGCTTCTCTCCCTGGCTGTTGTCCTACCGCTCGGTGCGGCGGTGGCCGGCCCGACCGGCACCGCTTCGGCGGCGTTCGATCCCAGTGGCTTCGACTTCTGGGTCGACTCCGAGATGGGCCCGATCAAGAACCGGATCTTCCGCGCGGCCGACGGCAACACCGGTCGCGTCGTGTACGCCCTCGACGGCATGCGGGCCCGCGACGACCTCAGCGGCTGGGAGATCGACACCAACGTCGCCCGGGCGCTGACCGCGGCCAACATCAACGTCGTCATGCCGGTGGGTGGCCAGTCCAGCTTCTACGCCGACTGGAACGCCCCGAGCAACTTCTTCGGCCTCGACACCGGTTCGGGCGGCAGCTCGACCGGTTCGGCGGCCACCGGTTCGGCGATGACGGGTTCGTCGATCGCGCCCGCCCAGGTCGCGGGCAAGAAGAACACCTACAAGTGGGAAAGCTACCTGACCGGCAACCTGCGCAACGCGCTGTCGGCTCGGCTGGGCTTCAACCCCAACAACAACGGTGTGTTCGGTCTGTCGATGGGTGGCTCGGCCGCGCTGACGCTGGCCGCCTACCACCCCGACCAGTTCAGCTTCGCCGGCTCGTTCTCCGGCTACCTGAACATCTCGGCGCCGGGTATGCGTGAGGCGATGCGAGTCGCGATGGTCTCGGCCGGTGGCTTCAACATCGACGCCATGGCCCCGCCGTGGGGTCCGCAGTGGCTGCGGATGGACCCGTTCGTCTTCGCGCCGCGGCTGGTGGCCAACGGCACCCGCGTGTGGGTGTCGGCGGCCAGCGGTATCCCGGGCGCGGGTGACGTCTCCAACCCGATGGAGATCGTCCAGGGCGTGCCGCTGGAGCTCCTCGCGATGGTGAACAGCCGTGCCTTCCAGGTGCGGATGGCCACCCTCGGCGGCGGCAACGCGAACTTCGACTTCCCGCTCACCGGCGTGCACAACTGGCGCAACTGGGAGACCGAGGTCAATCGCATGATCCCGGATCTGTCGGCCAATATCGGCTGATTCTTCGGCGGCTGGCGCCGCGGGTTGCTGATTCTTCGGCGGCTGGCGCCGCGGGCTGCTGATTCTTCGGCGGCTGGCGCCGCGGGTTTCGGCCTCGTGACCCCGGCCCCGCGGAGCGATACTGCGCCTTCGGCGTTCCGTCTCGCTCCGCGGGGCCGGGGCGGCCGAAACCGTGGTGGTCGTGAATGGCAATGGCCGTTCGGTGCTCAGGCACCGGGCGGCCATTTGTTCGTTTTCGTCACGATCCGAGTGATAGCCGGTGACGAATCACGTGCGGCAGGTCACCGCGAGTTGTGTTACGGGTCACTTTCCAGCAACATGTAGGCATTCGTCATTGATTCATACACAGTGAGCATGCGTCGAGGTTGATTCGTCCGTTTTGCCCTGGATTGATCGCTTTCGACGCCCGATGAGGGATCCGACCGTGTAGCTCGGGGTTTGCGCCGTCGGTTCAGCTGAGAAAGGTCTAGTCGAATGCGAACACTGCGCTGGAAGCGTCGGCCCGTGAAGACCGCAGCCCCCGGATCGTGGGCGCGGCGCTGGGCCGCCGGCGTATCCATGGCACTGCTGGTGCCGATCGGAACGGTCATCGCGGGTGGCGCCGCCCCCGCCTCCGCCGGATTCAACCCCGCCGCCTTCGACTTCTGGGTCGACTCCGGGATGGGCCCGATCAAGACGCGCATTCTCCCCGCGCGAAACGGCAATACCAATCGCGTCGCCTACGTGCTCGACGGCATGCGCGCGCCGGAGAACCTCAACGGCTGGGAGATCGAAACGGATATCCCGAATGCGCTCGCCGCGGCGGATATCAACGTGGTGATGCCCGTCGGCGGTATGTCGAGCTTCTACGCCGACTGGAACTCGCCCAGCGAATTCTTCGGTATTCCGGGTAACGGCGCGCCGAACTCCGGCTCCGGCGCGGCCAACGCGCTCTCCGGCGGGCCCGGCAAGAGCTACCGGTACCAGTGGGAATCCTTCCTCACCAACGACCTGCCCAACGCGCTCGCCGGCCGGCTGGGCTTCAGCCGCAACCGCAACGGGGTCTTCGGTCTGTCGATGGGTGGCTCGGCGGCGCTGACGCTGGCCGCCTACCACCCGGACCAGTTCTCCTTCGCCGGCGCGTTCTCCGGTTATTTGAACATCTCGGCGCCCGGCATGCGCGAGGCCATCCGCATCGCCATGCTGGACGCGGGCGGCTACAACGTCGACTCGATGGCCCCGCCGTGGGGTCCGCAGTGGCTGCGGATGGACCCGTTCGTCTTCGCCCCGAATTTGGTCGGCAACAACACCCGGCTGTGGATCGCCGCGGCGTCGGGTCTGCCGACGGGTACCGACGGACCGANCCCGAATTTGGTCGGCAACAACACCCGGCTGTGGATCGCCGCGGCGTCGGGTCTGCCGACGGGTACCGACGGACCGAACATGAACACCGTCAACGGCATGGCCCTGGAAGCGTTGGCGCTGGCCAACACCCGTGCCTTCGAGGTCAGGATGGCGACCCTCGGGGCGCGCAACGTCACCTACTCCTACCCGGCGTTCGGCATCCACGCCTGGAACAACTGGAACGACGAGGCGCTGCGGATGATCCCGGATATGTCGAACAACATCGGCTGACGCCAGTCGCTCGCGACAACCCGAACGCCCGGTGCATTCGTGCACCGGGCGTTTGTTTTCCGGCCGGAATCGTGCCCGAACCGGATGTTCACGGGTTCTGACCTGCTCGGCTCGACGGACCGGCTCTCCGGTTTAATACGGCCGAGTTCCGTTGCCCTTGCAAGTAATTCGTGGGTCGAATATCCTCCAGCGAGCGAAAGTGTGACCAGATCGTTGTTTCACCTGTCTGATCGGCCGGACTGTCGGGATCCGGGGCGATGTCGGAGACGGGTCTGGCATGCCACAACAGCAGAAAGAGAGCGGAATTCACATGCGTTTCGGCAAGGCCGCCGCGCCGAAGGGTGACCAGCCGGGCACGTCCCGGGGAGTTGCATCTCGCGGTTGGCGTAATCGAATTCTAGCTGTCGGCGCCGCAGCCCTCGTGCTGCCGATCGCCGCAGGGGCGGCCCCGATGGCGTTCGCCGCCCCCGCGTCCGTGCCGGCGCTGCGCGCGCCCGCCGGTGGCTACGAAGAGCTGATGGTGCCGTCGAAGATGGGCCCGGTGAAGGTCCAGGTGCAGTGGGCGCGCAACGGTGGCAACGCCGCGCTCTACCTGCTCGACGGCCTGCGCGCCCGCGACGACAAGAACGCTTGGTCGTTCGAGACCAACGCGATGCAGCAGTTCTCCAACGACAACGTCACCTTGGTGATGCCGGTCGGTGGCCAGTCCAGCTGGTACGCCGACTGGGTTTCGGCCAGCAACACCAACGGCCAGAAGACCACCTACAAGTGGGAGACCTTCCTGACCGAGGAGCTGCCCGCCTTCCTCGAGGGCTACGGCGTCTCCCGTACCAACAACGCGGTGCTCGGCCTGTCGATGAGCGGCCCGGCCGCCCTGCGGCTGGCCGCGCTGCACCGGGACCAGTTCAAGCACGCGTCCTCGCTCTCGGGCCCGCTGAACTGGGGTGCTCCCGGCATGCGTGAGGCCATCCGCGTGATGATGCTCGACGCGGGCCGCTTCAACGTCGACTCCATGGCCGCTCCGTGGAGCCCGGCGTGGCTGCGGATGGACCCGATGGTCTTCGCGCCCGAGCTGCGTGGCCTGCCGATGTTCATCTCCTCGGCCAACGGCCTGCCCGGCCAGCACGATCGTCCGGCCGGCCTGGGCGGGGTCTACAACACCGCCAACGCCATGGGCATCGAGGCCATCTCGTTCGTCAGCACGCTGGCGTTCCAGAGCCGCCTGAAGTCGCTCGGCATCGCCGCCACCTTCGACTTCCCGGCCAACGGCACCCACTCCTGGAAGTACTGGGAGGACCAGCTGTGGAAGGCGCGTCCGCAGATCCTCGGCGCGCTGGGCGCCTGACAGTTTCCGTTCAGCAACGCTGACAAGACCGGCTCACCCGCAGGGTGAGCCGGTCTTTTTGCTGTGTGGGGCGCTCGCGTGTCCTCCCGGGTTATCGGCCGGTACTGCGGTACAACCAACGATGAGGCAGTCCCAGGGTGGGGATGAGGAGGGTCGCGCGTGTTGAAACATCGTGTCCGAGCGCCGATGCGGCGGATCCTCGGCATCGCGGCGATGACCGCGGCGCTGCTCGCGCCGACGGTCGCCATACCCGGCCAGGCGCAGGCGCAGACCGGCGTCGCGGGCGTGCAACGGGTGGAATGGCTCTCCGATCGCCGGGTGGCGATGTGGGTGTACTCGCCCGCGATGAACACCCCGATCCAGGTGCAGATGCTGCTGGCGCGCGACTGGAACATCCGCCCCGACGCGAAGTTCCCGATGCTGCTGATGCTCGACGGTCTGCGCGCCCAGGACGACGAGAACGGCTGGACCAAGGACGCCGACGCCGAGGGCTTCTACGCCGACAAGAACGTCAACGTGGTGCTGCCGGTCGGCGGGCAGTCCAGCTGGTACTCCGATTGGCTCGCGCCCGACAACGGTCGCACCTACAAGTGGGAGACATTCCTGACCAAGGAACTCCCGCCGCTGCTCGAACGGGATTGGCGCACGACGGATGTGCGTGGCGTACAGGGCCTGTCGATGGGCGGCACGGCCGCGATGAACCTGGCGGGCCGCAATCCCGGCCTGATGAAGTACGTGGCCTCGTACTCGGGCCTGCTGACCACCACGACTCTCGGTATGCCGCAGGCGATCACCTTCGCCAACAAGGACGCCGGCGGCTTCGACGCGATGTCGATGTGGGGCCCGCCCGGTGGGCCGGAGTGGGCGGCGCACGATCCTTATCTGCTCGCCGACAAGCTCAAAGGCGTGAGCATGTACGTCTCCAGCGGCAGCGGCCTCGCGGGCAGTCACGACCAGCTGGGCGAGGTGCCGCTGCTGAGCGAGAACTGGGCAGGCACCGGGCTGGAGATCCTGTCGCGGCTGTCGACCCAGAACTTCGTCGCCAAGCTGGAGAAGCTCGCGATCCCGGTGCAGGCGAACTACCGCCCCGCCGGCACGCATACCTGGCCGTACTGGGATTTCGAGATGCGGCAGTCGTGGTCGCAGGCGGCCGCGGCGCTCGGCACCGATCCCGGCGGCACCGCGTGCGGTACCGGCGGCGCGATCGGCCCGGTCGCCCAGGCCGCGGCGTGGCTGGGGAACTGCCTGACGGCGGAGTACCCGGTGGCGGCGGGCATGGTGCAGGACTTCCAGAACGGTCGGGTGTTCCATTCCGCCGCGACCGGCGCGCACGCGGTGGCGGGCCGTATCGGTGGCACGTACGCCGGTGTCGGCGGGCCGTCGTCGCCGCTGGGCATGCCGACCGGTGACGAGGTGGGCCTGCCGGACGGGCGCGGCCGCATGCAGACCTTCGAGGGCGGCTCGATCTACTGGACGCCGCAGACCGGCGCGCAGGTGATGCGCGGCGCGTTCCTGGAGGAGTGGGGCAAACAGGGCTTCGAGCGCGGGCCCGCCGGGTATCCCGTTGCCGCCGAAGCGCGTACGCCCAGCCGCGACGGCTCGGTGCAGGCCTTCGAGCACGGCCCGATGTTCTACAGCCCGGCCACCGGCGCGCACCGGGTACAGGGTTTCATCCTGGACAAGTACGCCGCGCTCGGCTTCGAGAACAGCCCGCTGGGCTTCCCGCTCGCCGAGGAGGCGCCGCTGAAGGATCTCGGCCGGTACAGCCGGTTCGAGGGCGGCAACATCTACTGGAGCCCGCTGTCGGGCGCGTGGTCGGTGCGCAACGGCGCAGTCGCCGACGCCTGGGGCGCACAGGGGTTCGAGAACGGCAGGCTGGGGTATCCGGTCAGCGACGAGTTCACCGTCCCCGGTGGGATCCAGCAGAATTTTCAGACCGGGTTCATCGTGGTGCGGGACGGCAAACCCGAAGTTCATGGGGTGTGAGCCCGGGCTGAGAACTCTCTGAGCTTCGCCGCGCGGTACCCGGCGGCCGGTGATGTCCGGCTAGCCTGGTCTGCGACCGCTTCCCTGACGAACGATCGAGGAAAGACATCTTCATGCATCGGATTCCTGGCAAGGCCGCCGGTTCGGTCGCGGCCCTGGCTGCCGTCGCCCTGCTGTCCGCCTGTGGTGGCAACGACTCGACCGCGTCGCAGACGCCCACTCTCTCCTCGAGCGCGAGCGCCGCCGCGTCGGCGACCTCCCAGGCGCCCGCGCCGGGCGGTCACGGTGACCACCCGACGACCTCGAGCGCCGCGCCGGAGTCCTCGGCCGCGCCCGAGCAGCCGCAGGCAGCGCCGGAGACCACGTCCGCGTCCGCGCCCGCCTCCGACAAGGACAAGGCGTTCCTGGCCGAGCTGAGCAAGAACGGGATCAACCCGGCCAGCCCGGACATCGCGCTGACCGCGGCGGGCTACATCTGCTCCAGCCGCGCCACCGGTGCCTCCGATGCCGATATCGCCCCGTACGTGGCGGCGATCGCGGGCACCGACACCGCGTTCGACCAGTCCAAGATGGACGTCAACAAGGCAGCTCAGATCTACATCGCCGCCGCGACCGCCACCTACTGCTAGTGAACCCCCGACCGACGCGACGTACCCGCAGGCTCTGGCCCGCGGGGTGCCTGACCGTGCTGGCCCTGGTCGTCCTGGCGATCATCGTCATCGTGCTGCTCTGGTATCTGCTCGCCGGCCGGTTGCGGGAGCCCGGGCCGACGCCGCCCGGGCCGCCGCCACCGACGTCGCAGTCGGCGGACTGCCCCGATGTGATGCTGCTCTCGATCCCGGGCACCTGGGAGTCGGCCAGCAACGACGATCCGTACAACCCGCAGGCCAACCCGATCTCGCTGATGCTCAGTGTGTCGGGGCCGCTGCGCGCGCAGTTCCCGGACGACCGGCTCGAGGTGTACACGGTGCCCTACGTGGCCCAGTTCTCGAACCCGATCGCCTTCCCGCCGGACGGTCAGGCCTCCTACAACAACAGCCGCACCGAGGGCACCGCGCGGGCCACCGACATCCTGGCCCAGCGGCACCAGCAGTGCCCGCTGACCACCTACGTCATCGCCGGGTTCTCGCAGGGCGCCGTCATCGCCGGTGACGTCGCCGCGCAGATCGGCATGGGCAACGGGCCGGTCCCGGCCGACAAGGTGCTCGGCGTGACGGTGATCGCCGACGGCCGTCGCACCGCCGACACCGGCCCCGGCCAGCCCACCGAGATCGGCGATCCGCCGCCGGCGGGCCAGGGCGCCGAGGTGGCGCTCAAGGGGGTCAACGTGCCCGGCATCAGCATGACCGGCCCGCGCCCCGGTGGGTTCGGCTCGCTGGCGTCGAAGGTGTACTCGATCTGCGCGCCCGGCGATATGATCTGCGACGCGCCGCGCGAGGCCCTCAACCCGGCCAATGCCCTGGGCAGCCTGGGCGCGCTGATCCGCTCGGCGGGCAACCCGGTGCACGCGCTCTACGCCAGCAACACCGTGGACGGACAGGGCACCACCGCGACCCAGTGGACGGTGAACTGGGCGGCCGGACTCATCGAGAACGCGCCGCATCCGCCGCATTCCTGAGTCTTCCCGCCGAACCGGATTGGCGGAGTTGTCACAGTCACAGCGGGTGTGTGATTGCCATGGATCATGCCTCGCTGTGACATCCGCACTCCCATTCGCCCACACGCTGTAAAGTGCGCTGATGATCGCGCCGTCTTCTCTGCTACCGCGGAGTAGCCGGTGGCCCGAATACACCGCCTAGCACGCGCAGCGTGCAACAGCCAGGAGCGATGAGTTCATGACCGAAGCTGCCGCACCCGTCGGTGAGTTGACCGCGCTGGGTACGCCGCTGCGTCCGTTCCGCTTCGCGGCGGCGGGCGAGGGCAACAAGCAGGAGGGCGGCGCACGCAAGTTCGTCCAGACTGCGCAGCAGGCCGAGGAGATGGGGTACGACACCTTCGTCGTCCCCGATCACCTGGGCGACCAGATCGGTCCGATCGCGGCGCTGGGCGCACTCACCCAGGCGACCGACAAGATCCGCCTCGGCACCTCGGTGCTGGCGAACGGCTTCCGGCACCCCGTCGTGCTGGCCAAGGACCTGGCCACCATCGACGTGCTGTCCAAGGGCAGGCTCGAGGTCGGCGTCGGCGCGGGCTGGATCAAGGAAGAGTTCGAGAACGCGGGCATCCCGTACGAGCGCCCCGGCATCCGGCTGGAGAAGCTCGACGAGTCGCTGACCATCCTGGACACGCTGCTGCGTGGCCAGGAGTGCAACTTCGAGGGCAAGCACTACCAGGTGCGTGGCATCAAGGGCACTCCCCGACCGCGGCAGGGCCCTCGTCCCCCGCTGTGTACCGGTGGCGGTGGCCCGAAGATGCTGGCGCTGGCGGCCAAGCACGCCGACATCGTCTCGATCGTCCCGCAGACCACGAAGAACGGTAAGGGTCTGCTGTCCGGCATCACGCTGGAGAAGACGATCGAGAAGGTCAACATCGTCAAGGAGGCTGCCGGCGACCGGTTCGCCGACATCGAACTGAACTGGGCGATCACCGCGATCGTCATCACCGACGACCGGGAGAAGACCGCGGAGATGGCGCTGCGCGCGATCGAACGCGGCCTGCACCCCGATCTCGAGGTCGACGTGGAGCTCACCGCCGAGCAGATCCTGAGTTCGCCCTACATCGCGATCGGCACCTTCGAGGAGATCGCCGAACAGGTCAAGCGTGTGCGCGAACTCACGTCGATGTCCTATGTGGGCATCTTCCCCACCCAGATGGACGCTTTCGCGCCTGTCATTCCGCTGCTGCGGGAGGACTGAGCGGGGGTTCTCTGTAACATGACTCTGGTTTGAGAACATCTAGCCGATAGCGGTCACCGCGCAGACCGCTCGAAAATCCGCAGGTTGTCAGGACGCACGCACGGCGTGTTCCGGGGGCCGGTGGCGATAGCGAGTCGGGGCCTCACGGGTGTCAACGCCGTAATGCGTTGGGAGAATTCACCGGTGTCTGGGCCTCGGAGGAGAAGAAGGAATGGAAGAGACTTTCGACGACTACCTGGACGAGACCGGGAACATTGTGATTCCCGAGGGTCGGACCCTGGTCGATCACGTCGAGAAGCACACCCGTAACGATGCGAACACGCTCGCGTACCGCTACATCGACTACTCGCGGGAACGCGATGGCGAGGTGCACGAGCTGACCTGGCAGGAGTTCGGAGTTCGGCTGCGCGCGGTGGCCGCTCGCCTGCAGCAGGTGACCAACCCGGGCGACCGGGTCGCGATCCTCGCGCCGCAGGGCCTGGACTACGTGATCTCCTTCTTCGCGGCGATCTACGCGGGCACCATCGCCGTGCCGCTGTTCGATCCCGACGAGCCGGGTCACACCGACCGCCTGCACGCCGTGCTCGGCGACTGTGAGCCGTCGGCGATCCTCACCGCGACCTCCTCGGCCGCCGGTGTCCGCCAGTTCTTCCGTTCGCTGCCCGCCGCGCAGCGTCCGCGCATCATCGCCGTCGACGCGATCCCGGACACCCTCGGGGAGTCCTGGGTCCGCCCCGACACCGCGATCGACGACATCGCCTACCTGCAGTACACCTCGGGTTCCACCCGGGTGCCCGCGGGCGTGGAGATCACCCACCGCGCGGTCGGCACCAACCTGCTGCAGATGGTCAAGGCGATCAACCTGGACTGGAACTCGCGCGGCGTCACCTGGCTGCCGCTGTTCCACGACATGGGCCTGCTGACGGTCATCCTGCCCGCGGTCGGCGGCCGCTACATCACCATCATGTCGCCGAGCGCCTTCGTGCGCCGCCCGTCGCGCTGGATCAACGAGCTGGCCGCCGTCTCCGACGGTGCGGGTACCTTCGCGGCCGCGCCGAACTTCGCGTTCGAGCACGCCGCGGCGCGTGGTCTGCCGAAGGCGGGCGAGTCGCTGGACCTGTCGAACGTGATCGGCCTGATCAACGGCTCCGAGCCGGTGACCGTGTCGTCGATGAAGAAGTTCAACGAGGCGTTCGCGCCCTACGGCCTGCCCAAGACCGCGATCAAGCCCTGCTACGGCATGGCGGAGGCGACGCTGTTCGTCTCGGCGACCAAGGCCGAGGACGAGGCCAAGGTCGTCTACGTCGACCGGCACGAGCTGAACGCCGGTCGCATGGTGCGGGTCGAGCAGACCCATGAGAACGCCATCGCGCAGGTCGCCTGCGGTTATGTCGCGCTGTCGCAGTGGGCCACCATCATCGATCCCGAGACGGTGGAGCGCCCCGAGGGCGGCCGCGAGCTGCCCGACGGTCACGTCGGTGAGATCTGGCTGCACGGCAACAACATGGGCATCGGCTACTGGGGTCGCCCCGACGAGTCGACCAAGGCCTTCCGCAACAAGGTCACCGAGCGGGCCGCCGAGGGCAGCCACGCCGAGGGCACCGAGCTCGACGCCGACTGGCTGCGCACCGGCGACTACGGCGTGTACTTCGACGGCGAGCTCTACATCACCGGTCGCGTCAAGGACCTGGTGATCGTCGACGGCCGCAACCACTACCCGCAGGATCTGGAGTTCTCCGCGCAGGAGGCGTCCAAGGCGCTGCGTCCCGGTTTCGTCGCCGCCTTCGCGGTGCCCGCCAACCAGCTGCCCGCCGAGGTCTTCGCCGCCGACAGCCACTCCGGCCTGAAGTTCGACGCCGACGACGCGTCCGAGCAGCTGGTCATCGTGGCCGAGCGTGGTCCCGGCGCGGGCAAGGCCGACCCGGCCCCGATCGCCGACGCGGTGCGCGCGGCGGTCTCGCTGCGGCACGGTGTGACCGCCCGTGACATCCTGCTCGTACCCGCGGGTTCCATCCCGCGTACCTCCAGCGGAAAGATCGCCCGGCGGGCCTGCAAGGCCGCCTACCTCGAGGGAACGCTGCGCGGTGGTTACACCCAGCAGGCTTTCCCCGATGCACCGGAAGAGTAATCGGCCGACCGGATCGGATCGACGCCCGGCGTGAGCGCACGTCGGGCGTCATTCCACGGCGCGCCCTGTACGCAGACAGGTAGCTTGAGGAATTGATGGCTGACAACGAGGGCACGCCCACCCAGAACCCCGAAGTTCCCGCGCAGACCACCCCGGCGGGTGATCTCTCGGTGGCCGAGCTGCGCGAATGGCTGCGCAAATGGGTCGCCGACGCGACCGGGCAGTCGATCGACGCGATCACCGTCGACCGGCCGATGGAGGAGTTCGGGCTGGCCTCGCGCGATGCCCTCGCCCTCGGTGGTGACATCGAGGAACTGACCGGCGTCATCCTCACCCCGACGGTGGTCTATCAGCATCCGACGATCGCCTCGCTGGCCGAGGTCATCGTCAACGGCGAGCCGGAGCTGCCCGCCGAGGAGACCGAGGACTACGCGGCCGCCTACCAGCCCGGCGAGACGCACGACATCGCCGTGGTCGGCCTGTCGACCCGGCTGCCCGGCGCGGGCAGCACCCCGGAGTCGACCTGGGAGTTCATCATCGGTCGCGGTGACGCGATCCGTGAGCTGCCGGAGGGCCGCTGGTCGGAGTTCCTCGGCGATCCCGGGGTGGCGCAGACCGTCCGCGAGTCCAACACCCTCGGCGGCTACCTGGACCAGGACGTGGTCAAGGGCTTCGACGCCGAGTTCTTCGCCATGTCGCCGGTCGAGGTCGAGCGCGTCGACCCGCAGCAGCGGCTGATGATGGAGCTCACCTGGGAGGCGCTCGAGCACGCGCGCATCCCGGCCAGCGAGCTCAAGGGCGAGAAGGTCGGCGTGTTCGTCGGCTCGTCCAGCAGCGATTTCCAGCTGATCGCCTCGCTCGGCCTCGGCGATCGGGACCCGAGCCTGCCGATCTCGGCGGAGGCCTACGCCCTGCTCGGCGCGTCGACCGGCATCATCGCCAACCGCGTCTCCTACTTCTTCGACTTCCGTGGCCCGTCGGTCACCGTCGACACCGCCTGCTCCTCGACCATCGTCGCGGTCCACCAGGCCGTGCGCGCGCTGCGCGACGGCGAGGCCGACGTGGCGCTGGCCGGTGGCGTGAACATGATCCTGGCCCCCGTCATCACCCTCGGTTTCGAGAAGAACGGCGCGGTCGCCAAGGACGGTCACATCAAGGCGTTCTCCAACGACGCCGACGGCATGGTCCGCTCCGAGGGCGCGGGTCTGGTCGTGCTCAAGCGCCTGGTCGACGCCGAGCGCGACGGCGACAACATCCTGGGCGTGATCAAGGGTTCCGCGGTGAACTCCGACGGCCGCTCCAACGGCCTGTTCGCCCCGAACCCGGAGGCTCAGGCCGACGTCCTGCGCGCCGCCTACCGCGACGCGGGCATCGCCCCCTCCACCGTCGACTACATCGAGGCGCACGGCACCGGCACCCCGATCGGTGACCCGATCGAGGCCGAGGCGCTGGCCCGCATCGTCGGCCGCGGCCGCGACGCCGACAAGCCCGCGCTGCTCGGCTCCGCCAAGACCAACTTCGGCCACCTGGAATCCGGCGCGGGCGCGGCGAGCCTGGCCAAGGTGCTGATGTCGTTCCAGCACAACGTGATTCCGCCGAACATCAACTACGCGGGCCCGAGCCCGTACATCCCGTTCGAGCAGGCCAACCTCAAGGTCGTCGACGAGCCCACCGAGTACCCGCGCTACAGCGGCGTCGCGACCGTCGGCATCTCCGGCTTCGGCTTCGGCGGCACCAACGCCCACGTCGTGCTCCAGGAGTACGTGCCGTCGCTGCCCGTCGTCGAGGACGTGACGGTCGAGCAGGTCGCGGCCGAGGCGATCGAGGGCGAGGAGACCACCGACGTGGTCGCCGAGGCCACCGCGATCACCGCGGCCGCCGCCGAGCCGGAGCAGCCGGTCGTCGTCGAGTGGGACGGCGAGCGCGCCGAGCCACTCCCGGTGATCATCGCCGTGTCGGCCTACCTGCCCTCGCGCCGCAAGCGCGCCGCCGCCGAACTGGCCGACTGGCTGGAGGGCCCGGGCAAGGACGTGCCGCTGGTCGATGTCGCCCGCGCGCTGGCCAAGCGCAGCCACCAGCGTTCGCGCGGTGTGGTGCTGGCCAAGACGCACGCCGAGGCCGTCACCGGCCTGCGCGCCATCGCCGAGGGCAAGCCCGGCACCGGCGTGTTCACCGCCGATTCGCCGGCGACCAACGCCCCCGTCTGGGTGATGTGCGGCTTCGGCGCGCAGCACCGCAAGATGTCCAAGCAGCTGTACAACGAGAACTCGATCTTCCGCAAGACCGTCGACGAGGTCGACGAGCTGGTGCAGGACGAGGCGGGTTACTCGATCCGCGAGATGTTCCTCGACGACGAGCAGGACTACGACGTCGGTACCTGCCAGGTCGGCATCTTCACCACCCAGCTGGGTCTGGCCGCGGTGCTGCGCGCCCACGGTGCCGAACCCGCCGCGGTGGTGGGCCATTCGATGGGTGAGGTCGCCGGCGCCTACATCGCGGGCGGTCTGAGCCTGGAAGACGCGGTGCGCGTGATCTGCGCCCGCTCGCGCCTGATGGGCGAGGGCGAGCAGATGATCACCGAGGACGACGTGCGCAATATGGCGCTGGTCGAGCTCAGCGCCCACGATGTGGCCGAGCTGCTGCCGCGCTTCCCCGACGTCGAGTGCGCGGTGTACGCCGCGCCGACCAACACCGTCATCGGCGGCCCGCGCGAGCAGGTCGAGCAGATCGTCGCCGAGGTGGAGGGCATGGGCAAGTTCGCCCGCATCCTGCCCACCCGCGGCGCGGGCCACACCTCGCAGATGGACCCGCTGCTCGGCGAGCTGGCCGCCGAACTGGCAGGCATCGAGCCGACCTCGCTGACAACGGGCCTGTACTCGACCGTGCACGAGGGCTTGTACTTCAAGCCCGGCTCCGAGCCGATCCACGACGAGCCCTACTGGGTGAAGAACATGCGCCACGCGGTGTACTTCACCAACGCGATCAAGGCCGCCGTCGACTCCGGGCACACCACGTTCCTGGAGCTGGCGCCCAATTCCGTCGCGCTGATGCAGGTGCTGGGCACCACCTTCGCCGCGGGCGTGCACGACGCGCAGCTCATCCCCACGCTCAAGCGCAAGGAGGACGAGTCCGCCGGTGTCATCGGCGCGCTCGCCCAGCTCTACGTGCACGGCCACGCCGTGAACCTGAGTTCGCTGCTGCCCGAGGGCGATTACGCCGACGTGCCGCGTACCGCGTTCGTGCGCAAGGAGTACTGGCCCAAGGTCGCCATGTCCTCGGGTCGCGGCAACACCAAGGTGCCCGGCGCGCACGTCGCCATGCCCGACGGCCGCCACGCCTGGGAGGTGCAGGCCGCCTCGGTCACCGATCTGGCCGCGCTGGTGAAAGCCGCTGCCGCGCAGGTGCTCTCCGATGTCGCCGTGTCGGTCTCGCACCCGCATGCCGCGCTGCCGAGCACCGGCACCCTGACCACCACCCTCACCCCGCATCTCGGTGGTGCGTCGGTGCAGGTGCACGCCAAGGACGCCACCGGTTTCACGCTGCTGTTCGACGCGGTCGTCACCTCCGGTGCCGCGCTGCCCGAACCCGTTGTCGCCGAGACCGTCCCGGCCGCCGTCGCCGAGCCGACCGCGGCCGAGGTGGCCGTGGCGACCAGCGACCGCTGGGACCCCAACGGCAGCGAGACCGTCGAACAGCGGCTGTGCGTGATCGTCGCCGAGTCCATGGGCTACGCCGTCGAGGACCTCCCGATGGAGATCCCGCTGATGGAGCTCGGCCTGGACTCGCTGATGGCGATGCGCATCAAGAACCGCGTCGAGTACGAGTTCGACATCCCGCAGCTACAGGTCTCGGCCGTGCGCGACGCCAGCCTCAACGAGGTCTCCAAGGTCCTGCGCTACGCGATCGAGCACCGCGACGAGGTCGCGGCGATGGCGGAGAAGCAGGCCGCGGCCAAGGCGGCCGGTGAAGACGTCGAGATCGGCGTGGACGCCGGCTTCGTCGAGGCCGCGCGCGCGGCGATCGCGGCCGGTGGGGACCCGCTGGCCGCCGCCAAGGCCGCGGGCGCGGACCTGCCGTCGGAGGCCGCCGGTACCCCGGCTGCGGCCGAATCTGCTTCCGCTGCCTCGGACTCCGTCGCCGTGGCAGCCGATACCGCTGCCGCCGAGCCGGTTTCGACGGACACCGCGCCTGCCGAGGTCGCGGCGGTCGTGCCGGATGTCGACTACTCGGCCCCGGCCGGGGACGAGGACAACGTTCCGCCACGTGACGCTGCCGAGCGACTCGCCTACGCGACCTGGGCCGTGGTCACCGGCACCTCGCCGGGCGGCATCTTCAACACCCTCCCGATTCTGGAGGAGGAGGTCGCCGAGAAGATGGCGGCTCGCCTCACCGAGCGGGTGGGCGCCGAGGTCACCGTCGACGACGTGCTCGACTGCGAGACCATCGAGCAGCTCTCCGAGATCGTGCGCAACCTGCAGGACAGCGGTGCCGACGTGGACGGCTTCATCCGCCCGCTGCGGGCCCGCGTCGAGGGTTCCACCGCCACCCCGGTATTCGTGTTCCACCCGGCCGGCGGCAACACCCTGGTCTACGAGCCGCTGCTCAAGCGGCTGCCCGCCGACACCCCGATGTACGGCATCGAGCGAGTCGACGGCTCGATCGAGGAGCGTGCCCGCCAGTACCTGCCCGAGCTGCGCAAGATCCAGGGCGACGGCCCGTACGTGCTGTACGGCTGGTCGCTGGGCGCGGTGCTGGCGCTGCAGGTGGGTCAGCTGCTGCGGGAGGAAGGCGCCGACGTGCGCTACGTCGGCCTGATCGACCTGGCGATGACCGTCGAGGACGAGGACAACAGCCCCGAGGAACGCGTGCGTCGCCTCGAGCGCTACCAGGCCTTCGCCAAGAAGACCTACAACGTGCCCGCCGAACTCGACCGCGACCAGATCGAGGAACTGGCGGCGGCCTCCGACGCCGAGCAGTTCTCGATGATCAGCGACCTGATCAAGCTGTCGGGCGCGAAGATCCCCGGTGGTGTGCTCGAACACCAGCGCACCTCGTGGATCGAGAACCGCGCGCTGCAGCAGGTGCGCCCCCGCAAGTACGACGGTGACGTGGTGCTCTACCTGGCCGATCGCTACCACGACGGTGCGATCGAGCTCGAGCCCCGCTTCGCCGACCGCAAGCCCAACGGCGGCTGGGACGAATACGTCCCGAACCTGGAGATCGTCCACATCCCGGGCGACCACCTGCAGATCGTCGACGAACCGCGGATCGGCCAGATCGGGGCCGACCTCGCCGCCAAGCTGGCCGCGATTTCCGCCAAGGGAGAGAAGTGAGCACTACCGCCGAAAAGCTTGTCGATCTACAGCAGCGCCTCGAGCTCGCCAAAGAGCCCGCGGGTGCGAAGGGGATCGAGAAGCGCGCGCGGAAGGGCATTCCCAGCGCCAGGGCTCGCATCGACATGTTGATGGACCCGGGCACGTTCGTCGAGATCGGCGCGCTGGTCCGCAAGCCGGGTGACCCGGCCGCGCTCTACGGCGACGGTGTCGTCGTCGGGCACGGTCTGGTCGAGGGCCGTCCCGTGGCGGTGTTCTCGCACGACCAGACCGTGTACGGCGGTTCGGTCGGTGAGGCGTTCGGCCGCAAGCTGTGCGGGATCATGCAGTACGCGTCCAAGGTCGGCATCCCGCTGGTCGGTATCAACGATTCCGGTGGCGCGCGCGTGCAGGAGGCGATCAGCTCGCTGGCCTGGTACGCGTGGATGGCGACCAACCTGGAGCCGCTGTCGGGCATGGTGCCGCTGGTCTCGCTGATCCTCGGCAACTGCGCCGGTGGCGCGGTGTACGAGCCGATCTGCACCGATGTGGTGGTGGCGACCGAGTCGGCGCACATGTTCGTGACCGGCCCGAAGATCATCAAAGAGGTCACCGGCGAGGACGTCAGCCTCGAGGAGCTCGGTGGGGCGCGCACGCAGGCCGAGTACGGCAACATCCACCACGTCGCCAAGGACGAGGAGGCGGCGTTCACCTGGGTGCGCGAGTACCTGGGCTACATGCCGAGCAGCTGCCAGGAACTGCCGCCGGTGGTGAATCCCGGCCTGGAGCCGGAGATCACCGACTCCGACCGCGAGCTGAACACGCTCATGCCGGACTCGGACAACGCCGGCTACGACATGCACGACATCCTGCTGCGCATCTTCGACGACGGTGAGTTCAAGGAGATCAGCGCCGAGACCGGCCAGAACATCATCACCGGTTTCTCCCGCGTCGACGGCAACACCGTCGGTGTCGTCGCCAACCAGCCGCTGGCCTCGGCCGGCGCCTTGGACGCGCGCGCGTCCGACAAGGCCTCGCATTTCGTGCGCCTGTGCGACGCGTTCGAGATCCCGCTGATCTTCGTCGTCGACACCCCCGGCTTCCTGCCGGGCGTCGAGCAGGAGAAGGTCGGCGTGATCAAGCGCGGCGGCCGCTTCCTGTTCTCCTACGTGGAGGCCTCGGTCCCCAAGATCACCCTGGTGGTCCGCAAGTCCTACGGCGGCGGCTACGCGGTGATGGGCTCCAAGCAGCTCGGCGCCGACATCAACCTGGCCTGGCCGACGGCCCGCCTCGCGGTCATGGGCGCCGAGGGCGCCGTCAGCCTGCTCGGGGCCGCCCAGATCGCGGCCGCCCCCGAGGACCAGCGCGCCGCCATCCGCCAGAACCTGATCGATTTCTACAACGCCAATATCGCCACCCCCTGGGTAGCCGCCGAACGCGGTTTCATCGACGCGGTCATCGAACCGGCCACCACCCGCCTCGAGATCCGCCGAGCCCTGAAGCTCCTCCAGGACAAGAAGATCCAGCGCAACCCCCGCAAGCACCACGTCCTGCCCCTGTAGTACCTGCCAGCCCGCCGAGCCAGTGGAAGTCGTCGGCCGGACCCGTGCGATCAGATCGCGCCGAGGTCGATCTCCACGGGGAACGGAGCCGAGACCTTGACGACGCCCGTGAACATGTCACCGGTCCGATAGGCCATGGTCGCCGGGTCGAGGACGTAGGTGTAGACCAGCGGGACACCGGTCGCTGCTTGTTCGATCCGCCAGTAGAAGGCGATGCCGGCCCTGGCGTACTGGTCGACCTTCACAATCCGGTCGGTGGTCTCCGAACCGGGCGAGACGACTTCCGCGACGAGCAGCACATGTTCGGGGCGGGTAGGGGTGAGGTCGATGGTGTCCGCGCGATAGACCACGACGTCCGGGCGGCGATTGGTGAGCGGAACATCTTGGAGCCGGACGTCGAAGTCGATGTCGGCGTTCCAGTCCGGTCCGGATGCGGCATCCAGCGCATTCGCCAGCATCCGGGCCAACCGGTTGTGGCGCTTCGACGCGCTCGGGCTCACAACGACCATCCCGTCGACGATCTCGATACCCGCACTCTGCTCCTCGGACCAGGAGTCGTACTCCGCTGCCGTGATCTGCTGATGCATCCACGCGGGCAGCGCTGTCTCGGCAGTCATCACGCGCTCCTCCCGGACACTATCGGTGCGGGCTCGACCCGCTGGACACAGTTTACTCGAGCGCGCTGTTCCTCGATGTAGGTCCGAGTGCTCACTGGCTGCGCCGTCACGGTTGTCATCCGGGTCGGGGCCGCCCTCGTGGTTGACGAGGGCGGCCCGACTCGACGTCGAAAGATCAGGCGACGGTGGCGGATTCGATGATGACGTCGTCGACCGGGACGTCCTGGTGGGGGCCCGCGTTGCCGGTGGAGACGGCGGCGATCTTGTCGACGACCTCGGTGCCCTCGGCGACCTTGCCGAAGACGGCGTAGCCCCAGCCCTGGCCCTGCGGGGCGGTGTGGTTGAGGAAGGCGTTGTCGGAGACGTTGATGAAGAACTGGGCGGTGGCCGAGTGCGGGTCGTTGGTGCGGGCCATCGCGACGGTGTACTTGTCGTTCTTGAGGCCGTTGGTGGCCTCGTTCTGGATCGGCGCCTGCGTGGGCTTCTGCTTCAGGCCGGGCTCGAACCCGCCGCCCTGCACCATGAAACCGGGGATGACGCGGTGGAACACGGTGCCGTTGTAGTGGCCGGCGTTCACATAGTTCACGAAGTTGGCGACCGTGTTCGGCGCGGCCTGGTCGTCCAACTCGAGCACGATCTGTCCGTAGTTGGTTTCGAGATTCACCTTGGTCATGCCGTCGAGTCTAGGGAGGGGAGGGGTCGGGAAGAGACCGGGGTCCGAACCACCGCGGGCCGGTGGCGAAATCGCGGCCGGGCGCCCGGTGGGCGGCACCCGGCGCGAATATTGCCTAGGATGTGTGGGGAACCCGCGTGCGAGTGCGAGACGCACGCGGGTTCCTTTTATACACATCCGGGTAATTCACCGAATTCGAGCCGACCGGCCGGTCGATTCGAATTCACCCCGGAATTATCAGGGGCCGACCGTGATCGGCACCGACGGGGTGGTGGTGTTGGTGACCTTGTAGACACCGGTCACCGACCCCGTTGTCGCGCTGGTCGGGCAGCCGAAGCCACCGGTCACCTTGATGGGGGCCGGGGAATTCGTGGCCTGCACCGTCGACGGGTTGCCGTTGGTCCAGGTGCCCGCGAGCGCGGCGGGCGCGGTGGGCGCGACGACCACCTTGCACGACGCCAGACCGCTGGTCTGGATGACCATGCCACCGGTCGGGACGTTGATCGAGCCCGCGATCGGCGACCCGTTCTGGCCCGTGATCGACCAGCTGCCGCTCGTCGTCACGGTCGCGCTGACGCCCCACATGCTGGTCGAGCAGCCGGTGAAGCTGGGCGCGCTGATCGGCACGGTGACCGGGCCGCTCGGGTTGGTATTGCCCGGCGCGGCCGGCACGGTGCCGGTCGCGGTCGAGGTCGTACAGGTGATCGTGACGCCACCCGCCACGGCCTTGACCACACCCTGGTTGGTGGCCTGGACCGCGGCGCCGGCCGGGCTGACCGTCGTCGAGGCCTGGGCCGCGGCGGGGCCGATGCCCAGCGACGCGGCCGCGATCGCGCACCCGGCGGTCGCCACTGCGGTGCGTGCGAAGAAGTTGCTGTGGAACATGCGTACTCCTTGGTGAATTCGACATCTCCGGGATGTGAAGATGTCGTGTTCAAGAGTACGAAGGCCGTAATTCTGTAGCGCGCAATTCGGGACTACCATTTCATTCGGGAACCTTCGCGTTTCGGCCTCCGGGAAATCGCCCCGCATTTAAAATGTGGGACCTGTTACCGTCTGTAACAGTTACCCCTTTTCGTAGCTATATGCACCGTGCACACTGGTACCATCGAAAAACTCCTGTGCCGCACCCGCTCGACGATTGGCCGCCTCGCCCGGACCTGGATCGATAGCGGATTCGCATAGCGGCGAAACCTCCGGCCGGGTGGCGCGAGCCTGTCGGCGCCGGCAGTCGGCGCACGTCGCATGCTTAATGAAACGCTTGAGCTTCACACCATAGCGCGGTCCATGTCCGACGGCATGGCGTGCGACCCCTCACAACCACCCTGGTGCGGATACCATGGCGAACCGTGCCAGACGCCGCAACAGCTGTTCTCACCAAGCCACCTGCCGAACCGGTGGCGTCCCCGAAGGACTTCCGGATCGCGCGATGGATCGCGCTCGTCGCCGGAATCCTCGGCGCCCTCTTCGCGGTGGCGACGCCGTTCCTGCCGGTCACCCAGACGACCGCGCAGCTGAACTGGCCGCAGAACGGCAAGCTCGGCAATATCCAGGCACCGCTGATGTCGCAGGTGCCGATCGACCTGAACGCCACCATCCCGTGCGCGGCGGTCGCGACGCTGCCCGCGCAGGGCGGCATGCTGCTGGCCACCGCGCCGCCGCAGGGCGACCGGGCCGCGCTCGAGGCGCTGTTCGTCCGCGTCTCCGACACCTCCGTCGACGTGGTCGACCGCAACGCGGTGGTCGCCTCGGCGGACCGCGCGGCGATGGACGGCTGCTCGGCGATCGTCATCAGCTCCGATCAGAACCGCACCACGGCCGAGTTCACGGGCCTGACCAAGGAGATCGAGCGGCCGATCCCCGGTCAGCCCGGCGCGGTCGAGACCGTGCAGGTGCCGGTGCAGGGTCAGCTCGCCGGTGATCTGCGGCCGCAGATCGTCGGGGTGTTCTCCGATCTCAAGGGCGAGGTCCCGCCGGGACTGTCGCTGACCTCGACGATCGACTCGCGCTTCTCCTCCAGCCCGTCGGTGATCAAGCTGGTCGCGATCATCGCCGCCGTGCTGTGCACCCTGCTGGCGCTGGGCGCGCTGGCCGCGCTCGACGGCAGCGACGGGCGCGGGCACCGCCGGTTCCTGCCGAAGAACTGGCTGAAGCCGACCTGGGCCGACGGCGCGGTCATCGGCACGCTGCTGGTCTGGCATTTCGTCGGCGCCAACACCTCCGACGACGGCTACATCCTGTCGATGGTGCGAGTGGCCCCCGACGCGGGCTACACGGCCAACTACTTCCGCTGGTACGGCGTCCCCGAGGCGCCGTTCGGCTGGTACTACTACGTCATCCAGGTCTTCGCCGAGATCTCCACGGCGAGCCCGTGGGTGCGCCTGCCCGCGCTGCTGTGCGGAATCCTGTGCTGGATGGTCATCAGCCGCGAGGTGGTGCCCCGCCTCGGCAACGCGGTGAAGCGCTCGCAGGTGGCGCTGTGGACCGGCGGCCTGGTGTTCCTGGCGTTCTGGCTGCCGTTCGACAACGGCCTGCGCTCGGAGCCGATCGTCGCCCTCGGCGCGCTGCTCACCTGGGTCTCCATCGAGCGCGCCATCGCCACCGGCAGGCTGCTGCCCGCCGGGATCGCGGTGCTGATCGCGGCCTTCACCCTGGCCGCGGCCCCGACCGGCCTGATGTGTGTGGCCGCGCTGCTGGCCGGCATCCGGCCGCTGGTGCGGATCATCGTGCGCAGGCACCGGCAGTTCGGCACGCTGCCGCTGCTGGCCCCGATCGCGTCGGCGGGTCTGCTGGTGCTGGTCGTGGTCTACGGCGACCAGACCTTCGCCGGCATCCAGGAGGCCAACCGGGTGCGCCAGGCCACCGGCCCGAACCTGGCCTGGTACGAGGACTACCTGCGCTACTACTACATGTTCGTCGAGACCGTCGACGGCTCGCTGGCCCGGCGCTTCGCCTTCCTGGTGATGCTGCTGTGCCTGTTCACCACGCTGCTGGTGCTGCTGCGCCGCCGTCAGGTGCCCGGTATCGCGTCGGGTCCGACCTGGCGGCTGATGGGGATCGTCTTCGGCACGATCTTCTTCATGATGTTCAACCCGACGAAGTGGACCCACCACTTCGGCGCCTACGCGGGCATCGCGGGTTCGCTGGCCGCGGTCACGGCGGTGGCCGTCTCGCAGAGCGCGCTGCGCTCACGCAAGAACCGGGCGATCTTCCTGGCCGGGTTGCTGTTCGTGCTCGCGCTGTCGTTCTCGGGCATCAACGGCTACTGGTATGTCTCCAGCTACGGCGTGCCGTGGTTCGACAAGACCATCTCGCTGCGCGGGATCAACTCCAACACGGTGATGCTGATCCTGTTCGGTGTGGCCTTGGCGCTGGTCGGCTGGTACGCCCTGCGCGAGGACTACGTGAAACCGCAGCCGTCGGCGAAGACCGTGCGGGGCAGGCGGATCCGCAAGTTCGCCGCCATCCCGCTGACCGTCGTGGTCGGGCTGATGGTGCTGTTCGAGGTGCTGTCGCTGGTCAAGGGCGCCACCCAGCAGTACCCGGCGTACTCGCTGGCCCGCTCCAACATCGACGCGCTGGGCGGCAACGCCTGCGGCCTGGCCAACGATGTGCTCGTCGAGTCCGACCCGAACAGCGGCAGACTCGATCCGATCGTCGATCCGGCCACGCCGCTCACCGACCCGAACGATCCGCTGGCCGGAACCGGCTCGGTCGGCTTCACGCCCAACGGCGTGCCGAGCGATCTGTCCGCGGACGCGGTCGAGGTGAAGCCGGGCACCGGCAACACCAGCAACCAGTCGGTCGGCGCGGCCTTCGCCGAAGGCGAGAGCGCGGGCACCGGCGGCGGTGAGGGCGCGCGGGGCGTCAACGGGTCGACCGTGGCCCTGCCGTTCGGGCTCGACCCGGCGCGGACCCCGATCCTCGGCTCCTACCAGGAGGGCGTGCAGCAGCCCGCGCACCTGGAGTCGTCCTGGTACGGGCTGCCGGCCCGGTCCGACGACTCGCCGCTGGTCGTGATCTCCGCGGCGGGCCGCATCGCCTCCAAGGACGACACCGGCGCCGACAAGTACGGTCAGTCGCTGCTCGTGGAGTACGGCACCCGCAACCCGGACGGCAGCGTCACCACGCTGGGCACCTACCTGCCCCGCGATATCGGCCCGTTCCCGTCCTGGCGCAACCTGCGCGTCCCGCTGGCCGACCTGCCCGCCGAGGCGAACGCGGTCCGCATCATGGCCAACGACCCGATCCTGATCGGTGACCAGTGGCTGGCGTTCACCCCGCCGCGGGTGCCCAAGCTGCAGACCCTGGACACCTTCATCGGCCGCACCCAACCGGTGCTGCTGGACTGGGCCGTCGGCCTGCAGTTCCCGTGCCAGCGGCCGTTCGCGCACAAGAACGGCGTCGCCGAGGTGCCGAACTACCGCATCCTGCCGGATCGCCCGCTGGCGATCTCCTCCACCGATACCTGGCAGGCCGAGGAGTTCGGTGGCCCGCTCGGCTTCTCGCAGATGCTGGCGAGCCGGGTGACCATCCCGACCTACCTGAAGGACGACTGGGCGCGGGACTGGGGTTCGCTGGAGCGTTACGACCAGTACCTCAAGGCCGAGCCCGCGCAGCTGAAGACGGGCACCGAGACCCGCGACGGCCTGTGGACGCCGGGACCGCTGCGCGTGTTCTGATCGACGCCGGACAGTAGGAAGGCGCGGACCCACTCGGTGGGGCCGCGCCTTCTGTCGTTGGCGGGGTAGCAGGAGTCAGACGTTGAGCATGCGACGGTTGAGGTCGCGACGTAATACCTCTTGCGAAGGCAATCTATCCAGCACCCGCATCACAGCCGGTCGTAGTTCCTTTTTCTCGTCATCGCTGAGCAGCTCGACGAGATCTCGCAGATCCATGTCATCGAAGGCTCCTGTCATACCCAACAGGGTACGTGCTCAAACCAGGGGACGGAGGGCATTCGGCAGGCATTTACAGGCGTTTCACGTACACGAAACGCTAACGGCCGCTACGATTTTCGCGCCGTACATGCGTATACGCCCGGTCACTGCCCTTCCGCTGGCACAGTCACACTCGCCCGTCCGCGTGGCCCCTACTGCGCGCGGATCGCCGGCTCCTTCGCCCGTCCCGACTGGTTCACGACCGTCACCGAGATCTCGGCGGGCGGCGCGGGCTGGTAGGGGGTGAAGCGCTCCAGTGCGCCCCAGTCCCGGCCGAGGTCGTGGTCGAGATAGGTGGGGACAGTCTCGGCCTTCAGCAGCAATCCTGTCCACCCGAGCGGTCCGCCGCCGATGTCGTCCTGCCAGGCGTTGGAGGCGTCGGAGCCGACCCGGTCGGGCAGGATCCGCCACTGCGGTGCCTCGGCGACGCCGTCGTGGTGATCGAAGGGCCGCTGGCAGGGGAAGGCCAGGCCGACGTGCCAGTCCAGCAGCACCGGGTCGGTCTCGCCGACCACCGATTGCAGCGTCGCCAGCTTCGGCAGCCGGGGCGGCGTCACGGCCAGCCACTGCTTCTGGGTGATGTCGTTGTCGGCGGCGACCAGGCGCACCGCGTTCACGCCGGCCGGCAGCTGATCCAGCGGCACGCGCAGGTTGCGCCAGGACGGCGCGGGGCCGATGTCCATCGGCGCGACCGAGCCGGTCATCGTGACACTGCCGTCGGCGGCGCGCGTGCCGTATTCCAGGCGCAGGTCCTGGCCGTAGTGCACGACGCCGTCGGTGTCGACGTAGCGGATGCGCCCGGCCGCGGTGACGACGAGCGCCTGGTAGGCCGGGTCGTCGCGGACGGTGTCGAGGTCGAGGCGGTACCACTGCGAGGTCAGCTTGGCCTGCTGCTGCACGCCGTCCTGATAGGAGCCGAGGACGGGCGTGCGCGCGGGGTCGAGGCCGAACGGCAGCGCGACGGTGCTGCCGTTGATGCCCGATTCGGTGCTCGTCCCGCCGCCGGTGCCCGCGCCGGTGGTGTTGGTGGTCTTGTTCGCGGAGTCCTTGTCGACCGAGTTCGCCCCGCCGACCACGGTCTCGTCGGCGTCGGCGGTGAGGTCGGCGGCGACGCCGTTGGGGGTGAAGCCGGTGGATTCGGCGCTCAGGCCGTCGGCGGGGGCGCCGGTGTAGGGGGTGAGCAGCGAATCGGCGGTGTTCGTCTCCACCAGGACGTCGTTGGCGAGTCCGCAGGTGTCCCCGGCCAGCGACTCGATGTTCGACTTGGCGATCGAGTAGGCGGGGTACTGGGTGAGCGCGCCCTTGGCCATCGAGGCCACCTCGAACAGCACCAGCAGCGCGGCCGCGATGGTCAGCGGCATGGTGGCCAACCGGTCGAAGCGGTTCGGCGCCGACGGCGTGCGGTAGGGATCGCGCAGATGGAAGTAGAGCGCGACCAGCAGCGCCAGCACGGCGAGTCCGAGGAACAGCGTCGAGATGCCCTTGCCCGCCACCAGCGGCGCCTTGTCCCAGAACGGCACGCCGTAGCTGGAGACGTACCACCAGCCGTTGGACCCGGTGAAGGTCATCGCGAGCAGGAAAAGCACCGCCGCGGTGAACAGCGCGCGATTGCGTGGCGCGCGGATGCCGTTGGCGCCCACCGCGACCGCGGCCAGCGCGGCCAGCGACCCGGCCAGCCCGGCGTACACGCCGAAGTGGTGGGTCCACTTGGTCGGCGTCCACATCATCAGCAGCAGCGCGCCGAAGACGATGCCGAGGATGCGCACCGACGGCCCGCGCGAGGTGCCGGGGATGCGGCCCTTGCGCAGCACCTGCAGGACGCACACGAGCAGGCACAGCAGCAGCACCAGCACGCCGAAACGGCGCGCCAGCGAGCCGTCGGGGGAGAGCATGAACAGCGAGTCCCAGCGGGTGCGCTCGTCGAACCAGGCCACGTTGGGGCCGACGAGCGTGCGGACCCGGGTGGCCTCCATGACGGTGGCGAGGGTCTGGTCGGCGAAGACCACGATCAGGACCAGCGTGCCCGCCGCCAGTCCCGGCGCGAGCAGGGCGGCGTAGCGGAAGAACGTGGTCGCCGGCGACAGTCGAGGACGCTCGCTGTTCGTGGTGCTCGCGTCGGCGGGATCGGCGTCCGCCGCGTGCGCGTCGGCGGCGATCCGGCGCGGGCGCACGCCCTGGGCGCGCTTGATGATGATCTGCATGACCGGCCTGGTCCCCGCGATGAGCGCGGCGATGCAGATCAACCCGGTCGGCCCGGCGGCCAGCGAGAACGCGGCGACCAGGATCGCCAGCGCCGCGGGCAGCAGCCGGGCGGTGGCGATGGCGCGTTCGATCAGGCACCAGGTGAGCAGCGCGCCCGCCGCGATCAGCGGCTCGGGGCGCAGTCCGTTGTCGTAGGGCAGCCAGAACGCCAGGAACACCAGCCCGGCCGTCCACAGCGCCACCTTGTCGCGGCGCACCCGGGCGCCCAGGCGCGGCAGTACTTCCCGGCTGATCACCGCCCAGCACACCAGGCCGGCGGCGAGGGCGGGCAGGCGCATCCAGGGGCTGGCGTCGGAGACCTTGGTCATCCAGGCCAGCAACTCGTAGGACCAGCCGAACGGGGCCTCGGGGACGCCGAACCAGCGGTAGTAGTTGGCCATGTAGCCCGACGGGCCCGACGCACGGGCCATGTTCAGGATGTAGCCGTCGTCGGAGGTGTTGGCGCCGATGACATGCCAGCCCAGCAGCGTCACGACCACGACGACGTCGGTCGGCGTGATCCGCCACCAGTGCCGCGGCAGGAACCGGCGCGCGCGCCTGCCGTCGGTGGTGTCGAGCAGATGCAGCGCGATCAGCGCGAGGACGGTGAGGACCGCGGCGGCGATCATCGTCACCAGCTTGAGCGTGGTTGGCGTGGAGGTGAAGCGGGAATCGATGTCGGCGTGCACGCGGGCGCCGCTGAGCGCGGCGGCGTCGAGATCGGTGAAGACGCCGACGATCTGGGGCCGCTTGTCGACGGTGACGGTGTTGCGGAACGGGCTGCCGTCCTGGCGCGTCACCCCGGTGAACTCGACCGTGGTGGCCGCGATGGTGGAGGTGATGGTGATCCGGTCGCAGTTCGCGATCTCGGCGACCGGCGCCGAGAGCATCGGCACGTCGCGCGCCTGCACCCCGAGCACCCCGTCCCGCACGGCGACGGTGAGGCCACGCGAGGTCTGGCCGGAGGCCGCCGGGATGGTGCCGACCAGCGTCGTGGTCCCGGTCTCGGGCAGGTCGCGCAGCACCGTGCACGGCAGCTGCGCGTCGAGCTGCTGCGGCACATACGACACCAGCGGGGCCTCGACACTGGTCGCGCCGGGTTGCGGCCAGTCCAGGCTCGCGCGGTCCTGGCGCACCGGCAGCAGCGGCGTCAGCAGGGCAAGCACGAAACCGAGGAGCCCGCAGACGAGGGCGACCATGCGGTATCGGGTGAACGCTCGTTCAGATCGCAGCACGGGGGTTGATGCTAGCCATCGAACCTGTGCGCGACTCGGCGCCGCGGCACAACGGGGCTCAGCCCGTCCGGCGGTCGCTCCAATCGAGCTGCGTGCGGGCCCAATCGGGGATCTCGGCGGCGGGGCGCGGGAAAGCGTCGAACTCGTGCCGCAGGTCCTCCTCGGAGACCTCCGGCATCCAGTCCGCGACGGTGCCGGTGGCGAAGGTGGCCTTGTAGCGGGTGGGCCCGGCGATGAAGATCTCGGCGCTGAGCCAGGTGCCGACGCTCGGGTCGTAGGACATGCGCTTGTGATCGATCAGGTACTCGAGCACCTCGGCCGGCGGCACCATGTTGGTGACCGATCCGTCGCGCTCCTTGACCTGCACGCCCGCCACGGCCTGCTCGCCGACCTGCAACGACCACAGCAGCGCGAACTTCTGGCCCGGCGCGAGCATCGCGATCGCGGCGTCGACGACCGTCTGTTCGATCTCGCCGAGCGTGGCCAGCTGTTCGCGGGGCGCCGGCTCGGGTTCTTGACGGTGCGGACGTGTCAGCAAGAGATCGATCCGCTCGGGTCTGCTGAGCGTCATAGCTATACCTCTGCATCCGTACCGATCAGCACTACCAAAACTGATTTCGGTCGGCCGAACTTCCAACATTTCGCAGCGTACCCGCCCCGCGACACGAACCGTGCGGTTTGTTGACACTGACCGGACATATTGTGGTCTATCGCGTTCCCGCATACCAGTAGCTACCGGGTGTCGATCAACACAACAGCCGGTTGTGTGCTTCTGACCAGCGCGTTCAGGCCGCGGAAGCGCGCAGCGCGAACCAACCGTCCAGTGGGTCCGCGAATCCGTGATAGACGAGCGGGATGCGTTGATCGATCCCGAAGTACCGATAGACCGCCGCCATCGCCTGGCGCACCGAATGCGCCTGGAAATCATCGATGCGGCGCGGGCCGATGCGGTGCTCGGGCAGCAGATCCAGCCGGACCAGCTCCGCCGGATCGTCCACGTCCAGACCCCACGGTTGCGGTTCCTCGATGAGATGGTCGTGCAGGACGGTGCGCGCGGTCGGCGGATCGTGGCGCGGGCCCGCGAAGGCGACGCGCTCGAGGTGGGCGAGGCCGCGGGTGCTCAGCGGCGTGCGGACGGCTTCGATCAGCTCGATCAGTTCGGTGTCGGGTTTCGGCTCCGGTATTCGTCCCGCGACCGGGGCCTGTTCGAGCAGGTGCAGCATCTGCCCGCCGCGGACCAGGGGCTCGGGCACCACGAAGAAGCTGATGCTCGGGCAGGAGCAGTTCAGGCCGGTGAGGCACACCCTCGTGTGCAACGGATCGGACATACGTCCTCCTCCGGTAGCGGGTCGCCGAGACCCGTGACGTGCAGGATCGAAGATTCCAACGCCATCCGCCGTGGTGCTCGCCCGCCGGCGGCGACCGTGCCGCACCAGTCAGTGTAGTGCTGTCGAGCGGCCTCGACACCGGGTTGCGGCAGAACGGAAACGATCCGGTGGGCCGGTCACGGCGGCGTGGACTCGGTATAGCGGCGGGCCAGGGTGCGCAGGTGCGCGACCAGTTCGGGTGGACCGTCGACGCGGAAATCCATCATCAGCATGCTCAGGTAGATCGCGATCGTCTCCATCGCGTCGGCGCCGGTGTGCAGCAGGCAGGTGCGCGCGTCGATCGGTTCCACCACCCCGACCGCGGGATTGATCCGGGCGATGACGGTCTCGGCGGGCGCGAGGACCGTCACGCGCGCGTGCACCCGCCAGCCGGTGGTCGCGATGTGGCGCATGACGAAGGCGACCAGGTCGTCATCGGGCAGCCTGCGGGGGGCGAACACCCGGCTACCCGGGCTCGCACGGGTGATCCGGGCGGCCGGAATCGCCTCCCAGGCATGGGTTCTCATGCTGTAGGCGACCAGGTACCAGCGGCGTTGCCAGTTGATCAGGCGATACGGCTCCAGTTCGACGCCGTCGTCGACGGTGACCGCGGTGGTGCGGCGCACCGCGTCGGCCAGGGTGGTGAGGATGCCTGCCGCAACCGGGGCGTCGGGCTCGCGGGAGCCGGTGGTGGCCGGGCCGATCTCGGTGGCCTCGTGCAGTGCGGAGACCTTGCGCTGCAAGCGTTTCGGCAGGATCTGCTCTATCTTGCGCAGGGCCCTCGCGAGCTGGTCGCCCAGATCGGAGACGGCGAGCGCGCCGTCGGCGGCCACGGCGATCGACAGGGCGACGGCGACCGCTTCCTCGTCGTCGAGCAGCAGCGGCGGCATGGTGGCGCCGCGGCCCAGCCGGTAGCCGCCGATCGCGCCGCGTTCGGCGTGCACGGGGTAGCCGAGCTCGCGCAGTCGCGCGATGTCGTTGCGGACGGTGCGTTCGGTGATGTCGAGGCGTTCGGCGAGTTCGCGCCCGGTGTAGGCGCGGTCCTGGAGCAGGGCGAGCAGACGCAGGACGCGGGGTGTCGTCGCGGCCATTCCCACCTCGTCGGAAGTCGTGGAGAAATTAGGAAAGAAATGAGCCTAATAGGTTTCTAGGCTGGAGTCATCACCGAGAAGGAAGGCTTCATCATGAACAGCACCGCAGCCCTCGAGACCGTCTGGCGCGACGTGGTCGCCACCTCCTACCAGGCCCTGAGCGACGTCGTCGCCGGCGTGGGCGCCGACCAGTGGGACCTGCCGACCCCGTGCTCGGAATGGACCGTCGCCCAGGTCGTTCAGCACGCGGCGGGCGACCAGCTCGCCTACGCCGCCGCCCTCGGCGTCGGTCCCGGCCCGAGCTACAACCCCTTCGACCCGTCCGGCACCATCGACGGTTCCGCCATCGAGCTGGTCCGCGCGGCCGTCGACGAGACCGCCGCCGCCTGGGCCACCGTCGCCGACGACACCGCGACCGTCCCCACCCCGCTCCCGCACGGCGAGCTGCCCACCCCGGTCGCCGCCACCCTGGCCGCCCTCGACGCCGCCGTGCACGCCTGGGACATCGCCGTGGCCACCGGCCGGCCGTCCCCGCTCACCGCCGACCTGGCCACCCACCTGCTGACCGCGGCCCGCACCGTCCACGCGGCTCCCGGCAGCGGCGACGACGCCGAGATCATCGAACCCCTGCGCCAGTGGGGCGCCTACGCCCCCATCGTCGAGACCACTTCCACAGGCCCGATCGACGACCTGCTGCACTACCTCGGCCGCCCCACCGCCTGAGCGACGAGCGGTGTACGTGCTGCAGAGTGTGTACCGCGTGCCCCGCCCGCAGGTAGCCGCGCTGACCCGTGCGGCGGATCGAGCCAGGGATCAGCGGCGGACGGTGATCAGGGTGAAGGGGCCGATGTCGGTGGTGGTGAAGGCGGGGTCGGTGAAGAGGGTCTTCGGGAAGGCGACCGTGTAGCGCTTGACGTTCGGGTCGTTGGGGTAGACGTCCTCGGCGAGGCGCAGGGTGTAGGTGTCGCCGTCGCGGCGGAAGAGGAAGGCGTCGGGGGCGCGCCAGGGTGCGGTGGCCATGGCGTCGAGGAGGGCGGGGGACGAGTCGAGTTTGCTCCAGGCGGCGATGGTGGCGGCGCGGGCCTTGAAGTCCGACAGCGGGTTCGCGTAGTGCGAGGTGAGGGCCTGGAAGCCGAAGTAGGGGTAGAAGGCGAGGAAGCTGGTGTCGGCGGTGAGGACGACGGATTCGTCACGGGGACGGCCGGTCCGAGCCAACAGGGCTTCGTCCACGGCGTGGTAGTAGGCCACGGCCGAGGGCTTGCGCTTGTCGGCCCGCTCGCCGAAAGTGCCGTCGGCGGTGGGGGTATCGGTGGGCACGGTATCGGTGTAGGCGGTGTCGATCTCGTGGGTGAGCACGGTCGGGATGTGCTGGGCGAAGGCCAGCGCGCCCAGCACCGCGAGCACACCGGCCGCGATCCGCGCCGGCGCCGGCTCGTGCAGCGCCCGGTAGATCACCCCGGCGAGCTCGACGAACCCGAAGACGCCCGCCGCGGCGAGGACCGCGAGCAGCACCGGCTCCAGCCGGAACGAGAGCAGGGTCGTCCCCGCCGCGGTCGCTGCCATCGACAGCAGGGTCCACAGATAGATCGCCAGCACGCCGAGCCCCAGCGCCTGCGCCCGCCGCGACGAACCGGCCCGCAGCACCAGCCACAGCGTCCCGAGCAGGCACAGCGCACCTCGCAGCGAGAACTCCAGCATGGGGAACGCCAGCTCGGCGCCCGACTGCGGCAGATAGTGGAAGGCGTTGCCGGACGGCAGCTTCGCGCCCGACAGCATTTTCAGCAGGTAGGGCGCCCACACCACCAGCGCGAGCACCACGGCGATCGCGCCCATGGCGACCAGCTTGGTCAGCGGCGCGATCGCCGCCCGCCACGGCGCCGGGCCGCCGACCGCGCGCGGACCGCCGACCCTGGGACGCAGGTCTTCGCGCCGCGTGTACACCGCGACACCTGCTGCCACCACGGCCATCAGCACCACGGTGAATGCCGCGATCGCCAGGTACAGCGTGTAGAAACAGGCGGCGACGCCGAGGAACAGCCCCGTGCCGAGCACCGCGCCCCAGCCACCCGAGGATCGGTGCAGCGCACCCCAGGCCAGCACCAGCACGGGCGGAAGGAACACCACCAGTACCGCCCCGTACGCCTCGGGCGAGGCGTACGCCAGCGTCATCGCCGTCACGGCCGCCGCGGCGCCCACCGCTAGATCGGCGCGCACCAACTGGGTCCACAGCACCAGCGCCACCGCCGCGGCGATCGCGAGCAGCCCGATCGCGTACGGCTTGAACACTTCCCAGCCGTCCATCCCGAGCACGTTGCCCACCCGGCCACCGATCCAGAACCACCCGGCCGGATAGAACGGCGGGATGTCCACATAGGTCATATCCCGCAGCGCGGCGCTGTCGGTGAGCCGGGTCAGGTACTCGGTGCGGAACTCCTGATCCACCGAGACACCGAACAGGTAGAGCTTGGTCGCCGCCAGCGGCATCCCGAGCGTCACCGTCACGAAGCTCGAGATACCCACCCAGGAAGCCAGTTTCGCGACTATCGGCCACTTGCGCAGCCGGATCAGCAGCACCGAGACGACGAGCAGCGCGACCGCGACGACCTGTCCGACGGTCGTCAGCGCCCGAGTCACGTTGGAGGAGTTGAACGCAGGCCACTGCACCGCCGAGAAGGCGTACAGGCCGACCGCCGCGACGACGAGCGCCACCAGCGCCGCCGCCGCGCCCTCGGCGAGCCCTGACCCGATCCTGCGCCCCGTCCGCACCTCATCGTTGGTCGTCATCGGCGCGCAATCCTCCGGCTCCACTGGGCTCCACGGTCCGGGCCAGCCTAGTGGAGTCGGCCCGGTCGGTCGGCTCGGCCGACGACGGATCCGAGCCGGGCACGGCGTAGTCGGTGAACGAGAACTGCCGCACCCTCGGAGAGGATGCGGCAGTTCAGGACGAGCGGTGGATCAGATCGGCAGCTTGCGGAAGATCGGGCGCGGCACATGGCGCAGCGCCGACATCAGGAAGCGGGCCTCGCCGGGCGCCCAGACGATCTCGGTGCCCTTCTCGGAGGCGGCGACGGCGAGCCGGGCCACGTCCTCGGGATCGACCGTGAGCGGGGCTTCCTTGGAGCCGGTGGCCTCCCAGTGCGCCTTCGTCGCCGAGGTGCGCACCTGCATCGGCCGCACCACGGTGACGCGCGGACCGTGCGGGCGCAGCGCCTCGCCGAGGCCGAGGTAGAAGCCGTCCAGGCCGGCCTTGGTCGAGCCGTAGACGAAGTTGGAGCGACGGACGCGCTCACCGGCCACCGAGGACATCACGATGAACCGGCCGTGGCCCTGCGCCTTGAACTTGTCGCCGACCAGCACGCCCACCGAGACACCGGCGGTGTAGTTGATGCCGACGGTCATGACCGCCTTGCGCTGGTTCTGCCACAGCTCCTCGGCGTCGCCGAGCACCCCGAACGCCACGATGGCGACGTCGACGTCACCCGCGGCGAACGCCTGGTCGACGACCTTCGGGTGCGACTCGGTGTCGAGCGCGTCGAAGTCGATGACGTCGACCTGGGTCGCGCCCGCCGCCTTCAGCGTGGCGACCGCGCCCTCGAGCAGCGGATCGCCGGGCAGGTTGGCCAGCACGACCCGGGCCGGGCCCTTGCGCAGGTACTCGGCGCAGATCGCGAGACCGATCTCGGAGGTGCCGCCGAACAGCAGGATGGTCTGCGGGTTGCCAACTGCGTTGATCACTGGAGCTCCAGCCTCCTGGCCATATCGGACATGAACACGCCGGTCGGGTCGACGCTGCGGCGGACCTTGATCCACTCGTCGATCCGCGGGTACATCTTGTGGAACGACTCGGCGCTGGTCCGCGAGTCCTTGGCGGTGTAGAGCCGGCCGCCGAACTCGAGCACCCGCCGGTCCAGATCGCTGACGAACTCGTTGAGCCCGCGCGAGATCGGGAAGTCGACGCAGATGTTCCAGCCCTCCATGGGGAAGCTCAACGGCGCCTGGTTGCCCGGGCCGAACAGCTTGAACACATTGAGGAAGGAGTAGAAGCCGGAGCCCTGGATGTCGATGATGATCCGCTTGAACTCCTCGACCGACTCCGGCGGCACCACGAACTGGTACTGCAGGAAGCCGTTGGAGCCGTAGCCACGGTTCCACTCACCCAGCATGTCGAGCGGGTGGTAGAACTGCGTCAGATTCTGGACCTTGCCGCGGTAGGTGCCCGACTTGCGGTACCAGACCTCGCCGATCGGGCCGAAGGTGTACTTGTTGGCCAGCCCGTTCGGGAACACGTCGGGCAGGGTGAAGAAGGTCTTGCCGTTGAACCGCAGCGGGTCCTTCTGCAGCTTCGCGGGCAGCTGGTCGAGCTTGGCCAGGTTGCCGCGCGAGATGGCGGCGCGACCCAGCTTCGGCAGCGGGCTGATCGCGTCGAACCAGGCCGAGCTGTACTCGTAGTTGCCCTCGGAGCCGTCGCTGTGGAAGGCGATGGTCTCGTCGAGGGTGGCGGTGACGTCGCCGTCGGCGATGAAGTACGCCGTCTCGGTCGGCGTCATCTCGATGGTCGCGCGCAGGATGATGCCGGTCAGTCCGCAGCCGCCGATGGTCGCCCAGAACAGCTCGGGGTCGGACTCGGCGGTGATCGTGCGGACCACGCCGTCGGCGGTCAGCAGGTCCATCGAGCGGACGTGGTTGCCGAAGCTGCCCGCGCTGTGATGGTTCTTGCCGTGGATATCGGAGCCGATCGCGCCGCCGATGGTGACCTGCCTGGTCCCGGGTAGGACGGGCACCCAGAGGCCGAACGGCAGCGCCGCCTTCATCAGCTGATCCAGATCGACACCGCCGTCGACGTCGACCAGGCGGGTCGCGGCGTCGATGCGGTGGATCTTGTTCAGCGCGGGCATGTCGATCACGAGGCCGCCCGCGTTCTGCGAGTTGTCCCCGTAGGAGCGGCCGAGGCCACGCGCGATCACGCCGCGTCGCAGGTGCGCCGGCTTGGAGTCGTTGTCCTCGGCGACCATGCTCACGGCCTTGACGATCAACTCGGGATCGCTGGTCGAGAGCACTTCGGCGGAGGTGGGTGCGGTGCGACCCCATCCGGTGAGCTTGCGCGTACGCGTATTCAGCGCAAACGCCTCGCCGGTGGCGGTCGGAATGTTCTCGGACATCGGCTAAGAGGCTACATGCATGGCGGGACACGCGGCCGGTCTCGTAGTCTTCCTCACGTGCAAGCCCAACCGCATCTGCCGCTTCCCGCCGAGATTCCGCTGGTCGACGAGCCCGGTGGAACCGACGTAGACCTGAAGACGCAGATCGTGCGGTTCACGCTGACCGGCGGTCTCTCGGCGATCGTCGACTACGGCATCTACAGCCTGCTGCTGAACCTGCTCGGCCTGCCGGTGAGTCTCGCCAAGGCGATCAGCTTCGTCTGCGGGACGACGACCGCGTACCTGATCAACCGGCGCTGGACGTTCAAGGCCGAGCCGAGCAGGGCGCGGTTCATCGCCGTCGTCGTGCTCTACGCGGTCACCTTCGCCGTGCAGGTCGGCATCAACGCGGCGCTGTACTTCGCGCTGCCCGGCGAGTGGTGGCGGCAGCCGCTGGCGTTCGTGATCGCGCAGGGCACCGCCACCGTCATCAACTTCGTCGTGCAGCGTGCGGTGATCTTCAAGATCAAGTAGGTCAGCTGGCCTTGGCGGGTGCGGGCTGCTTGCCCGCCTTGACGCCGAAGTAGTCGCCGCCCTTGGCCCTGACGTTGTCGGTGCCCCACTCGCGCCGATCCCGCGCGACGGGCACCATCTGCGGAATGTGCTTGCGGCAGTGGATGTAAGCCTCTTCCACGTCGACGACGACCCACACCTGCGAGGTCTTGCCGCGTTCGGCGGCGGGTAGATCGCCGACGGTCGCCCGTAGCTCACTGTCGGCAACCATGCGAGCCTTGCCGTTGATGTGCAGACCGATCAGATCGCGCACGAAGTCGATCATCAGGATTCCGACATGGGGGTTCTCGAGGATGTTGCCGAGGCTGGCCATCACCCCGTTACCTCGATATTCGGGGTACGCAATCGTGCGTTCGTCGATCACGTGCAGGAATCCCGGTGTGCCCGCCCGGAAACTGGCGTCGCATTCGCCGTGCGCGTCGGCGGTGGAGATGAAGGCCATGTCCATCCGCCCGACGAATTCGACCATCGACGGGTTCAGGTAGTCGATCACCTGGTCGTCGTAGAAGCGTCCAGCCCTTTCGGTCGTGCCCAACGTGTCCTGAAGCTCGTGCTCTCCGTCGCTGCCGACGTGTTTCTCGGGCATCGGGGCCCCCTCTGCTAGCCGAACCGGGTGATGCGGGTTTCGCGCTGAAACCCCCGCTTGTGACCGCAATCTCACCCAGTGTAGGGGACTGTCACGAGCCGTGGGGCGAGTCCATTGTTGCGAATGGTACGAAAGTCCGGTTTGCGCAAGGGTTTCCCGAGGTAGACCGATCAGACCGGTTCTACCTTCACCGGCACTCCGTTGAAGACCGCGGTGCCGGAGATCGCGTCGACCACCGAATCGTCGGTCAGCACATTGGCGTTCACGCCGGCGTGCGCGCTGGCTACCGATTGCGTGGTGCTCGCGCCGTGTCCCCAGCCGTGCGGCAAACTCACCACGCCGGGCATGATCGTCGGCGTCTGCTCGACCTGGACGGTCAGCGAGCCCGCCGCCGAGCTGATCGCGGCCTGCTCGCCGAGGCCGAGTCTGGTCGCGTCGTCCGGGTGGATCTGGAGGGTGCAGCGGTTCGATCCGCCGACCAGACCGGCGATGTTGTGCATCCAGCTGTTGTTGGAGCGCAGCTGCCTGCGCCCGATCAGCACCATCTCCGGCGCGCTCGCCGCCAGCCTGCCGCGCAGCCTGCCGACATCGTCGAGCAGCAGGCGCGGGGCCAGGTCGACCCGGCCGGTTGCGGTGCGCAGGACGCCGGGCAGGCGCGGCCGCAACGGGCCAAGGTCGAGGCCGTGCGGATTGTCGAGCAGGGTGCGCAGGCTCAGTTCGCCGCCGTTCCACGCGCCGTAGGGGCCGAGCTTGAGCATCAGGTCGATGCGCTGTTCGGTGGTGTCGACGCCGTCCAGCTCGTCGCGCCGGTCGCTCATCCCCGCCTTGTGCAGCATGCCGGCGATGACCAGCTCGTCGACCACGGCGATCGGGCTCGCGGCGCCGGTGCCGTCGTGCGGCTGCCCGCTGACGGCGGCGGCGAGCCGCGCGATGACCGCCGACTCGGACGGCCGCCCGTCGAGCGGGACCAGCGGCGGCGAGTAGCGCGCGTAGTTGCGCACCGCGAACTGCAACAGCGCGAAGTCGTAGTGCGGTGACTGCACCGAGCGCGGGGGCGGCAAGATCACCTTCGCGTGCCGGGTCGTCTCGTTGACGTACCGATCCACGCTGACCATGAAGTCCAGCTCGGCCAGCCCCCGGTCCAGCCGGGCGCCGCTGGGCGCGGACAGCACCGGATTACCCGCGACCGTGACCAGCGCCCGGATCTGGCCCTGACCGGGGGTCTCGATCTCGTCGGCGAGGGTCGCCACCGGCAGTTCGCCCATCGCCTCGGGCAACCCGCGCACCCGGCTGGTCCAGCGGCCCGGCCGGAACGGCTTGCTGCGCGCGATGCCGCCCGCCGCGGCGGTGGCGAACATGGCGCCGCCGGGGGCGTCGAGATTGCCGGTCAGCGCGTTGATCGCGTCGACCAGCCACTGGGTGACGGTGCCGAACTCGGCGGTGCAGGTGCCGATCCTGGCGTAGACGGCCGCCGTCGGCGCGGCGGCGAGGTCGCGGGCCAGGGCGCGGATGGCGTCGGCGGGAATGCCGGTGCGCTCGACCACCGCGTCCGGGGCGAACTCCTGGGACGCGGCGCGCAGCTCGTCGAGGCCGTCGACCTCGATCCGCAGGTCGACCAAGTTCTCGGCGAAGAGCGTGTGGATCACCGCGAACAGCAGGTACGCGTCGGCGCCCGGCCGGATGAACAGATGCTCGTCGGCGAGGTCGGCGGTCCTGGTCGCCCTCGGGTCGACGACGACGAGCTTGCCGCCGCGCGCCCGCAGCGCCTTGAGCCTGCCGGGAAAGTCCGGCGCGGTGCACAGCGAGCCGTTGGATTCGAGCGGGTTCGCGCCGAGCATCAGCAGGAAGTCGGTGCGGTCCAGGTCGGGGACCGGCACCGTCAGCGGGTCGCCGAACATGAGCCCGGCGGCGACCTGCTTGGGCATCTGGTCGGCGGTGCTGGCGGTGTAGATGTGCCGGGTGCTCAGCGCGCGGATCAGCGCGGGCAGATACAGCGCCCCCGCGACGGTGTGCGCGTTGGGATTGCCGAGGTAGATCGCGGTCGCGCCGCTGCCGTGCGCCGCGTTGACCGCGGCGAACCCGGCCGCGATCAGGTCGAAGGCCTCGTCCCAGCTCGCGGGGCGGAACGTGTCGCCCTCGCGGATGAGCGGGGTGGTGACCAGGTCGGGGTCGTCGTCGAGCTTGCCGAAGCTCGCGCCCTTCGGGCAGAGGAAGCCCTTGCTGAACGGGTCGTCGCGATCGCCGCGGACCGAGAGCACTCGGTCGGCCTCGTCGAGGGTGATGGTCAGGCCGCAGACGGCCTCACACAGCGGACAGGTGCGTAGCAGCGTTCGCGGAGCCATGTCCCCATCCTTACGCCGCGCGCGGTGCCCGGGTTCGAAAACGCCGAAAACCCTCGACCGCGACGTCGGGGAGGCGTCGCGGTCGAGGGTTCGGGCTGTTGGTTACCTCAGCTGGCCAGGGTCAGCGTGGGGGTCAGGGTGGCGCGCTTGCGGCTCGCGGCGGCGCGGACGGCGGCACCGAGGGCGACGACCGGCGGGACCCAGCGGGCCTCGGACGGGGCGACGCTCCAGGCGGCGGAGCCGGCGGCGAGCTGGGTCGGGGGCAGCGGGATGCTGGCACCGTCGGTGTGCACGACGACACCGGCCTCGCGCATGGCCTCGATCGCCATGGCGGCCTTGCGGACGCCGGTGACCAGGTGGATCTCGCGACGCTCCTGGCCCGGGATCTCGATCACGGGGCCGGACAGGTTGTTGGCGCGCAGGAATCGGCGGACCTCGCCCGCCATCTCACCGGTGACCTCGATAGCCGAGATGTCATCGTCGGTGATCAGGCACAGGCCGTTGGCCGTTTCGGCAACCGTCCAGCCCCGCGCGGCGTACTCCTGCGCGGCGGCACCCTTCTCGGTGCCCGTGGTGGTGGTCGGAAACGTCGTGCGCACTGTGTTCTCCATTCCCCGAAGAGCTCTGTTCCTGCGTTCATGGGTCGTATCGGCTGGGGGTGGCCGTCTTGTTACGCCGTTACCGAAAAATATTCGAGAGTGTCTGCTTCGTCTCAGTTCGCTCACCTTCGCTATCGGAGGATCGAGCCGATCCGGCTTGGCGTGCGGGCCGAAAACGGGCAGGATTCGGACCATGACCGATGCGCCGGGTACGTCCTCGTCTCCCGACGGAGATGCCGAGGAGTTCGAAGCCGAATCACGCTGGCTCTCTTGGAAAGAGACCGATGTGAAGCGCGCGGGCGCGCGGTCGGGGCAGGCCGCCGAAGGCGAGGAATTCCCGGACGATTCGGACATACCGCGCGACGCGGGCTTCGATGACCCGTTCCGCAGTACCGGATCCGCCAAGCAGTGGGCCGCCGAAGTGCTGCGTTCACTGCTCGATGTCCAGTTCCGCAGGCCCGCGACCAGGACCTTGCTGCCGCTGGCCTACATCCTCGGCGTCGTCTCCTTCGGTATCGGCGTCCCGGTGGCGCTCACAGTGCTGATGTGGAAGGCCTCGGTCCTGCTGGGCATCCTCGCCGCACTGGTCGCCGTTCCGCTCGGCCTGACCATCGCGGCCTCGGTGCGCCTGATGCTGGAGTTCGCCGACAATGCCGCCCGGCTCGCGGGCCGGGTCGAGCACATCAGTGAGCTGGCCGATGGACTCTTCCAGGCGCTCTCCGATGTCGCCGAACCGGTGAACCAGCTCTCCGAGGACGTGCGGGCCGTGCAGTTCTGGCGGTTCCGGAAGAAGAAGTAGCGATCGCGCCTGGAGCAGGCCCCAAAACTATGTGGTGCGCGTTGTCCGATTCATTGTGAAACAATCCGTACGCAGATCCGACGCCTATTGTCGGCTGCGTAGGGCGGTCTCCGAAAGAGAATGGGGGAGACCGGATTTGGATACAGGGGGGCAGTATGGCTTCACCACAGGGCGTCACCGGTTCGACGATGCCGCGCAGGCAGCTGGGCAGGCACTTACGTGACCTGCGCAATCAGGCGCGGATGACGACCAGGACCGCGGCGGCGCAACTCGAGTGGTCGGAAGCGAAGATCTGGCGGATCGAGACGGGGCAGACGTCGTTGCGCAGCCTCGACGTCGAGGCCATGTGCAAGGTGTACGGCGCGCCGGCGGAACTCGTCGAGCCGCTGGCCGCGCTGGCGCGCGAAACCAAGGCCAGGGGATGGTGGACGAGCTACGGCGATGTGATCCCGGAGGGCTTCGAGGTCTACATCGGCCTCGAGGAGGCCGCGACCTGCCTGTCGATCTACGAGGACGGCCTGGTCCCGGCGCTGCTGCAGACCGAGGACTACACCAGGGCGTTGCTCGAGCAAACCGTCCCCGGCCTGACCGAGGAGGATCTCGAGCGCAGGCTGCGGGTGCGCGCGGCCAGGCAGGCGCTGATCACCCGTGCGCAGTCGCCGCTGCGATTGCGGGTGGTGCTCGCCGAAGCGGTGCTGACCAGGCGCATCGGTGACGATCGGGTGCTCGCCGGCCAGCGCGCGCGACTGCGCGAGCTGGCCGAGCTGGACACGGTGCGAATCCAGGTGGTCCCCGGTGATACCGGGTATCACGCGGGGCTGGAGTCGGGCCGGTTCGTGATCCTCGACTTCGGCATCGACGGTTCGCTGGACCGGCCGGAGCCGCCGGTGGTCTTCGTGGAGACCTTCGCCGGCTCGGCTTACCTGGACAAGCCGAACGACTACGACCGCTATCGCGGCGCGTTCACCGACATCAGCGCGGCGGCTTCCGCCGAGCTGTGACCCCGGCTCCTACCAGGAGTCGGCGAGCACCGAACGGTGTGTGGGCAGGGCCCGGTCGTAGACCGCCCTGCCCTTTTCCGTGACCCGGACGAAGATGGCGCGGCGGTCCTCGGCGCACATGGTGCGCTCGACCAGGCCGTCGCGTTCCAGTCTGGCCACCGCGCGCGAGAGCGCGCTCTGACTCAGGTAGATGTCACCCGCCAGCTCGGTCATCCGGTACTTCTGACAGTCCGCGTCGACCAGTCGATCGAGGGTCTCGAACTCGCTGAGACCGATGCGGTGTTCGTGCTGAAGCGCCTTCTCCAGTGCGCAACTCACGGCGGCGTGCCGTCCGAGCAGTTCGCGCCACTGGCCGACCAGCTCGGTGGGCGCTCCATTGCGCCGAGCTGATGCTGTGGCCGGGTTCGACATGGCCCCATCTTAGTGGTCCGGGCATCTCCATGCAACGGCATTTTATGTGTTGGCATTTAATGCGCACGCATGTAATGTTCGCCGCATGACTTCGCCAGCAACGCTCTCGGCCGCAGATCAGGCGACCGATCCGACCACATGGTCCGCCCGGCTCTGGGGCATGCTGATCACCCTGTGCATCGTCCTGTTCCTCGACGGGCTCGACGTCTCGATGATCGGCGTCGCGCTGCCGTCCATCGGCGCCGAGCTCGATCTGTCCACCTCCACCCTGCAGTGGCTCGTCAGCGGTTACGTCCTCGGTTACGGCGGCCTGCTGCTGCTCGGCGGCCGCACGGCCGACCTGCTCGGGCGCCGCAAGGTCTTCCTCATCGCCCTGGCCGTGTTCGCGATCGCCTCGCTGGTCGGCGGCCTGGTCAGCGATCCGGCCCTGCTGATCGTGACCCGCTTCATCAAGGGCCTGGCCGCCGCGTTCACCGCCCCCACCGGCCTGTCGATCATCACCACGACCTTCGCCGAAGGGAAAGCGCGCAACAAGGCGCTGTCCATCTACACCGTGTTCGGTGCGGGCGGCTACTCGATGGGCCTGCTGTTCGGCGGCCTGATGACCGGCGTCGGCTGGCGCTGGACCTTCCTGCTCCCGGTCCCGATCGCCCTGGCCGCGCTGGCCGCCGCCTTCGTGCTGGTGCCCAAGGACGGTAAGGCCGAGGAAGGCGGACATGACCTGCTCGGCGCCCTGCTGTCCACCGCGGGCATGCTGCTGCTGGTCTACACCGTGGTCACCGCGCCGGAGGTCGGCTGGACCTCGGTCCGCACGGTCGCTTCGTTCCTCGCCGTGATCGCCCTGTTCGCCGCGTTCGTGATCACCGAGCAGCGGGTGCGGCACCCGCTGGTGCGGCTGGGCATCCTGCGCAAGGTGTCGCTGGTGCGGGCCAGCCTGGCCATCATCGCGGTCGCCGGTTCGTACTTCAGCTGGCAGTTCATCGTCACCCTGTACCTGCAGGACACGCTGGAGTGGTCGGCGCTGAAGCTGGCGATGGCCCTGCTGCCGGTCGGCATCCTGGTCGTCGGGTCGGCGTTCTTCTCCGAGAAGCTGATCGATCGTTTCGGCACCGGACCGGTCATCGCCGTCACCATGTCCGTGATGGCCGTGGGCTACCTGCTGTTCCTGCGGGTCGACACCGCGCCGGACTACCTGACCGTGCTGCTGCCCGCCATCCTGCTGATCGGCATCGGTTGGGTCGGCTTCCCGGCGATCAACGTGCAGGCCACCAGCGGTATCGACGACGACGAACAGGGTCTGGCGGCCGGCGTGCTGCAGACCTCCATGCAGGTCGGCGCGGCCATCGTGCTCGCGGTGACCACCGCGATCGTCACCTCCGGCACCCACGGTGCCGGCGCGACGCCGCAGCAGATGCTCGACACCTACCGGCCGGGCCTCGAGTTCGCCGCGGGCGTCACCATCGTCGGCGCGCTGGTCGCCCTGACGGTCTTCCTGCCGCGCCGCAGGCAGCGGGTCGTCGCGGCGCCCGCCGCGGAGGAGAAGCTGCTGGAGACTGTGTAGATGGCGGCTGGCGCCGCGGGTTTCGGCCTCGTGACCTCGCCTCCGAGGGGCGATACCGCGCCTGCGGCGTTACGTCTCGCCCCTCGGACGCGAGGCGGCCGAAACCGTGGTGCGGGTTGTTCGCTGACAGCGTCAGCTGGCGCCGCGGGGTTTCGGCCTCGTGACCTCGCCTCCGAGGGGCGATACCGCGCCTGCGGCGTTACGTCTCGCCCCTCGGACGCGAGGCGGCCGAAACCGTGGTGCGGGTTGTTCGCTGACAGCGTCAGCTGGCGCCGCGGGGTTTCGGCCTCGTGACCTCGCCTCCGAGGGGCGAAACCGCGCCAGCGGCGTTACGTCTAGCCCCTCGGACGCGAGGCGGCCGAAACAGTGGTGCGGGTTGTTCGCTGACAGCGTCAGCTGGCGCCGCGGGGTTTCGGCCGCGTGACCTCGCCTCCGAGGGGCGAAACCGCGCCAGCGGCGTTACGTCTAGCCCCTCGGACGCGAGGCGGCCGAAACAGTGGTGCGGGTTGTTCGCTGACAGCGTCAGCTGGCGCCGCGGGGTTTCGGCCGCGTGACCTCGCCTCCGAGGGGCGATACCGCGCCTGCGGCGTTACGTCTCGCCCCTCGGACGCGAGGCGGCCGAAACCGTGGTGCGGGTTGTTCGCTGACAGCGTCAGCTGGCGCCGCGGGGTTTCGGCCTCGTGACCTCGCCTCCGAGGGGCGATACCGCGCCTGCGGCGTTACGTCTCGCCCCTCGGACGCGAGGCGGCCGAAACCGTGGTGCGGGTTGTTCGCTGACAGCGTCAGCTGGCGCCGCGGGGTTTCGGCCTCGTGACCTCGCCTCCGAGGGGCGATACCGCGCCTGCGGCGTTACGTCTCGCCCCTCGGACGCGAGGCGGCCGAAACCGTGGTGCCGGTTGTTTCGCTGACAGCGTCCCCGAGTTGAAGCTCGGGGGCGCTGTTTCACGTGGATCAGGAAAAAGGCGGAGCCGCTTCGTCTTTGGCGGAGCGGATATAGGTGAGCCGACTACCGTCGCGGGCCTCGGTCGGCCAGTCGATGCCGAGGCGGGCGTCGAAGGCGTCCATATCCCGGTCGAACTCGGGGGTGTACTCGAGCGAGCACAGGTAGGTGACCGTCGAGCCGTCCTCGAGCGAGAGGATGGCGTGGCCGAGGCCCTCGGACAGGAACACCGAGCGCCGGTGCACGTCGTCGAGCAGCACGCTGTCCCAGCGGCCGTAGGTCGGCGAGCCGGGGCGCAGGTCCACCACCACGTCCAGGAACGCGCCGCGCACGCAGGTGACGTACTTGGCCTGACCCGGCGGGTCCTCGGTGTAGTGGATGCCGCGCAGCACGCCGGCGGCCGAGACCGAGGTGTTCACCTGGTGCAGCTCGAACGGGCGCCCGGTGGCCTTCTCGAACTCCGAGGCCTTGAACGACTCACAGAACATCCCGCGGTCGTCGCCGAGCAGGCGGGGAGTCACCTCCCACGCGCCGGGGATGGCCAGTTCACGGATCTGCATGCCTGTAGTTACCAGTCTTTCCCGCGGTCGATCAGATCGAGCAGATAGCGGCCGTAGCCGGAGCGCACCATCGGTTCGGCCAGTTCACAGAGCTGGTCGTCGGTGATCAGCCCGCGCCGCCAGGCCACCTCCTCGGGCACGCCGATCTTGAGGCCCTGCCGTTCCTCGATGGTGCGCACGTAGTTGGCGGCGTCGAGCAGCGAGTCGAAGGTACCGGTGTCGAGCCAGGCGGTGCCGCGGGCCAGCACGTCGACGCTGAGCTTGCCCTGTTCCAGGTAGGCGCGGTTGATGTCGGTGATCTCGTACTCTCCGCGCGCCGACGGCCGCAGCTCGCGGGCGATCTGCACCACGTCGTTGTCGTAGAAGTAGAGGCCGGGGATGGCGTAGTTGGAGCGCGGGCGCTTCGGCTTCTCCTCGATGGAGACCGCGCGGCCCTGCTCGAACTCCACCACGCCGTAGGCGGTCGGGTCCTTGACCCAGTAGGCGAAGACCGCGCCGCCGTCGATGTCGTGGAAGCGTTCCAGGCTGGCGCCGAGGCCGGGGCCGTGGAAGATGTTGTCGCCGAGCACCAGGGCCGCGGGCTCGCCGCCGATGTGGTCGGCGCCCAGCACGAACGCGCGCGCGAGTCCGTCGGGTTCGGGCTGGACCACGTATCTGATGGCGACGCCGAACTGACTGCCGTCGCCGAGCAGCCGGGCGAACGCGTCGGCATCCTCCGGCGTGGTGATCACCAGAATGTCGTCGATCCCTGCCAACATGAGGGTGGACAACGGGTAGTAGACCATGGGCTTGTCGTAGACCGGGACGAGCTGCTTGCTCACCCCGCGCGTGATGGGGTGCAGCCGCGAACCGGTGCCGCCCGCCAGGATGATTCCGCGCATGGGGGAAGTCTGCCAGCTCCTCCTGCCGCGGAGTCGGGGAGGTTCCGACACGTCGACGAATTGGTCACGAACGTTTGTCTCCGGGTGTGTCGGGCGATAACTGGGACACGCAAGGCGCTCATCTGATTATGTGAGCGTCGATGTGTGAAACATCACTATGTTAGATGTCAGCGTGGACATCCATACCGGGCCCGCCTGGTGGGGGGTCGACGCGCCAGCTGTGAGGTAGGTGCGCGATGGGATCGTCGAAGATCGCCGGGCCGGGTGTGGTGGGCGGAATCGCCGCCGCTGTCGTGGGTAAGAAGGCAGCGCGCGTGCCCGAGCAGGGCATCATCGTCAACTCCGGGCGAACGAGTACCTCGTCACGAGTGCTGATGGGCGCGTGCGTCGGCGTCATCGGGCCGCTGCTGCGGACCGTGCCGATCAACCGGGCGACCATCCCGCTCGGCGCCGTCGCCGTCGACCTGCTGTCTCGGCTGCGGCCGGAACCGCACGGCATCGAGCGCGAGCAGATCCAGCTGGACGGCTTCAGGATGGAGATGGTCCGGCCCGCCGGCGGGTCGCGCGCGCTGCGGCACGGCGCGGTGCTGTACATGCACGGTGGCGGCTTCGCCGTCGGCGGCCTGCAATCGCATCGGGCGATCGTCGCCGGGATCGCGCGGCGCACCGGACTGGCCGTGCTCAATGTCGAGTACCGGCAGCTGCCCGGCCGCGTGATCACCGAGTCGATCGACGACTGTGTGCTCGCCTACCGCTGGCTGCTGCGCCACGGCGCCGACCCGGCCAAGATCGTCTTCGCGGGCGACTCCGCCGGTGGCTACCTCGCCTTCGCCACCGCGCTGCGCTCCCGGGAGATCGGCCTGCCGCTGCCCGCGGCGCTGGTCGGGCTGAGCCCGCTGCTCGATCTCGACTACCGGGCCAAGCAGGGCTACGTCAACGTCACCCGCGATGCCTACATTCCGCTGTCGGGCCTGGAGGCCGTCATCCGGCTGGGCGCCGAAGCGACCGGTCCGCTCGACCCGGCCATGTCGCCGGTCAACGCCGAGCTCACCGGATTCCCCCCGGTGCTGCTCATCGCCGCCGAGGACGAACTGCTGCGCTACGACTGCGAACTCATGGCCCACCGGCTGACCGCGGCGGGCGTGCCGGTCACCCTCGAGCTGTGGCGCGGTCAGGTACACGCGTTCATGAGCATCCTGCCGAGCATGCCGGAGAGCCGGTCGGCGCTCGGCCGGGTCGCCAAGTTCGTGCGGGTGGCGCTGGAACCCGCACAGCGGGCCAGGACGGCCTGAGTACGGCTCGGGCGGTCTGGACCACGGTCGGCCGGCCGAGTCTCCCGGCGGTCGCCTTGTACGTGAAACGCCCCCGCTCGGATCACCGAGCGGGGGCGTTTCGTGCAAGCAGCCTTAGCTGACTACTTGGCCGGGGCCGTGGGGGCCGGCTGGGTGATGGTGGCGAAGTACTGGATCGCAGCACCGATCGCGACCGGGCCGGTCACAAAGATCTGACCGGCGAGAACGCCGAGGGCGCCGACGGCCAGGATGCCGCCGATGCAGCCCAGGGCGGCAGCGGGCAGGAAGGGGCCGAAGAGGCCAACGATGGTGGCCGAGGCAACCGTCGCACCGGCGATGCCGCCGAGGACGCAGCCGATGGCGCCGCCACCGAGACCACCGACGAGGGTGCCGAGGGTGGCGCCCATCGAGATGGTGGAGGTCAGGCGGCTCCAGGCGGCCTGCTCACGGTCGTACTCGTTCTTCCACGGCGCCTTGTCCTCGAAGGGAAGGGCGACGGGCTTGTAGACGGCCTTGGCCGGGTCGATCTGCGGGGCGAGGGTCGCGGTGTTGCCCGCGATCTCGGCCGCGATCGGGAACTCGAAGTCATCGAGACGGAACGACAGCGGGGTGCCGGCAACGGTGGTGCCATCGACGGCCTTGACCTTGAACACGCCGTCCTCGACGACAAGCGATCCGGCGTCGGTGGTGATGACGGACTTGCCGTCGACTTCCTGGGCGGTGAAATTGATCGGAGCGGCCTCTTCGACCGGCGCGGCGTTGACGGTGCCGGCGGTGACGCCCATGGCAGCGATCAGCAGCGCCGAGGTGGCGGCGAATTTCCTCATCAGCATTTTCGTTGAACCTCGATGTTGGAGCGTTCGGAGGGGACCCGATGATCAAAAGCCCTCGCAGCTAACGAGCGGTGAACCTCGCGTGACCGTCTATTCAAATTCTGTTCACCGTTGATACCCCGGTACTGGTGCGGTGCTCGAAACCTGAGCGGTGACCGGGCTTTTTCTCAGGAAACCAGACCCGAAGTCGTAACCTGATGGGGTCTATAGTGATGGACGTCACAGCGAATATATCTGGGACGTCACAGATCGGACGCTGTACAGCATCGCATTTTCGGCCGCCTCGAGTCCGGAACGGCATCGGCGAGCACGTATCGTTGGCCGGGTGCGAGTTCTCGTAACCGGCGGGGCCGGGTTCATCGGTGCGAATTTCGTCCAGCAGACCGTGGCCACGCGCCCGGATGTGCACGTGACCGTCCTTGACGCGCTCACCTACGCGGGCAACCGGGCGTCGCTGGATCCGGTCGCCGACCGGATCGAATTCGTGCACGGCGACATCGCCGATCTGGACCTGGTCGACAATCTGGTCAGCGGTGTCGACGCGGTGGTGCATTTCGCGGCCGAATCGCACAACGACAACTCGCTGGCCGAGCCGTGGCCGTTCGTGCAGACCAATATCGTCGGCACCTACTCGCTGCTGCAGGCCGTGCGCCGCCACGACGTGCGCTACCACCACGTCTCCACCGACGAGGTGTACGGCGATCTCACCCCCGAGGACCCGGCCTTCACCGAATCCACGGCCTACAACCCGTCCAGTCCGTATTCGGCGACGAAAGCGGGCAGCGATCTGTTGGTGCGCGCCTGGACCCGATCGTTCGGCGTCCGCGCGACCCTGTCGAACTGCTCCAACAATTACGGCCCGTATCAGCATGTCGAGAAATTCATCCCCCGCCAGATCACCAATCTCATCGACGGTGTGCGGCCGCGCCTGTACGGCGCCGGTCATCAGGTGCGCGACTGGATCCACGTCGACGACCACAATCGCGCGGTCTGGGACATTCTCGACCGCGGCCGGATCGGCCAGACCTATCTCATCGGCGCCGAGGGCGAACTCGACAATCTCAGCGTCGTCCAGCTCATCCTGCGGGCCTTCGACCGCGATCCCGCCGACTTCGACCATGTGACGGACCGGCCGGGTCACGACCAGCGCTACGCCATCGACGCGAGCCTGCTGCGCGAGGAACTGGGCTGGTCACCGCGGTACGCGGACTTCCGGGCCGGTCTCGCCGACACCATCACCTGGTACCGCGAGAACGAGGACTGGTGGCGGCCCAAGAAGGCCGCCACCGAAAGCGCCTACGCGGCCGCGGGCGAAAAGACACTCTGAGTCCCGCACCGTCGTCCGGGGAGTTATCCCCAGACGACGGTGTAATACGTCGCGGCCGCGCCGATCAGCGCGAAAACCGAGGCGCAGGTGACGGTGATCGCCGTCGCGCGGGTGGGAATCACGCCGTCGGAATCGGTGAGCCGCAAGGGAACCCAGCGGGCCACCACGGCCAGCCCCATGATCGCCAGCGGCACGAAATACCGGCCTTGGACACCGTCGATGATGTAGAAATCGACCGGCGTGAACGACATGTACAACGTCACGTAGATCATCGCGACGCTCGCCAGCACGGTCAGCGCCACGATCAGCGTGCGCCGGAAAGTGGCTGTCGTGGTGTTCATCCGGTCGGCGATACCGAAACTCACCGCGAAGGCGATCAGGCACGCCAGCATCGATACTGCGGGCACATCGACGTAGGCGAAGCCGAGTTCACCGAAGAACTGGTTGAACCAGCGGTGATCGCGCAGGGCGATGCTCTCGCCGAAAGTGTGCACGAATTGCACGGGGTCGCTGAGGATTCCCTTCAGCTGGTCGGCGGGGCGCACCTGACCCCACTGGTGCGGCGGGCGCATCAGGCTCATTCCGTCGCCGGTCGGCGCCGCGATTTTGGTCCACGCGAGAAAAAGCGCGCCACCGGTCGCGGCGAAAGCCCACGGAATCAGCTTCAGTTTTCCGGTGAAGCCGAGGCGGTCGGCGGGCACGACGACAACCAGCATCGCCAGCAGCACATAGGTCGGCTTGCTCAACGGCAACGCGATCGTCGCGGCGAGCAGCGCACCGGTTTCCACCGGCCGCAACCGGTCGCCGACGAACAGGGCCTTCAGCAACAGCGCCGACACCATGATCGCGAGCGCATTGGTGAGCGTATCCGCGGTGACGGTGCCCGCCTGGAACAGCGCGATCGGCAGCACCGCGACGGTGAACACCAGCCACTGACTGCGCCGCTCCCGCAGCGCGTACAGCGCGAAACCGACTACGGCCAGGTAGGCCGCCAGCCCGGCCAGCCTGGTCAGCAGGTACATCCCACCGACATTCAGGCCGAGCGCCTCACCGAGCCGGATACCGACGGCGGCGGGCACGTACGGGACCGGCGAGTAGGCGGCGGTGTTCGTGAACCACATCGTCTTGGTGGCCGAGCTGATCTCGGCGTCGCCGAGCCGGTCGTAGACGGCGGGGTCGGCCACCATCGCGTCGGGCTCGTCCGGGTTGTCGTTGTAGTCGCGGAAGGCGTAGCCCATCAGCGCGTCGACGCTGACCGGGATCTGGCCGCCGTAGGCGACGCCGCGATCGTCGGCGATGCGCTGCGGGAACACCCCGCCGTGCGCCACCTGGTAGGCCCGGCCGAACTGGGTCAGCTCGTCATGGCCCCAGAACGGCGGGGTGAGCACGGCGAACAGGGCGCCGAACACGGTGGCGATCACCGCGAAGGCGACAGTGGCCGCGCCCAGCCTGTGGGTCAGCGACCGGATCGGCGCGAGGAGCCGGTCCTTGGTGCTCGGTGCCTGCGGTGCGGTCTTGCTGAGCTCGACGGTGGTGTCCGGCTCGGTGGAAGTCGTCACCGACGGTCTCCGGCAGTGACGTCCTCGTGCGCCCCCGCGGCCGAATAGCGCAGGTAGACCAGGCGCGCCGCCTCGTGCCGGGACCGGCGGATGCCGTCGAGGATCATGCCCGCGGTCCACGCGAGACTGCCCAGCAGCATCAGGGTGAACGCGAAGAACAGCGTCGGGAACCGCGCCACCTCGTGGGTGTCGTAGAACTCGATCACGATCGGGACGGTCAGGATGAGCGAGACCAGCCAGGCCAGCGTGCCGAACAGGCCGTAGAACGCCACCGGGCGCTCGTGCCTGGCCAGGCCGAGGATCAGCGCGAGGATCTTGGTGCCGTCGCGGTAGGTGCGCAGCTTGGATTCGCTGCCAGCCGGGCGGTCACGGAAACCGACCTGCACCGCGGTCTGCGGCACCCGCAGGTGCAGCGAGTGCACGGTCAGTTCGGTCTCGATCTCGAACTCGCGCGATACGGCCGGGAAGCTCTTGACGAAGCGACGCGAGAACACCCGGAAGCCGCTCAGCATGTCCTCGACGTTCTCGCCGAAGACCTTGCCGACGACGCCGTTGAGCACCTTGTTGCCGGTCTCGTGGCCGGAGCGGTAGGCGCTGCCGTCGCTGTCGTCCTGCTTGCGCACGCCGAGCACGTGATCGTAGGGGCCGTCGAGCAGCGTCTTGATCATCAGCGGCGCCGCGGACGCCTCGTAGGTGTCGTCGCCGTCGATCATCAGATAGACGTCGGCCTCGATGTCGGCGAAGGCACGGCGCACCACGTTGCCCTTGCCCTTGGTGTTCTCGTAGCGCACGATCGCGCCGGCCTCGCGGGCGCATTCGGCGGTGCGGTCGGTGCTCAGGTTGTCGTAGACGTAGACGACGATCCCCGGCACGGCGGCCTTCAGGTCGGCGACGACCTTGGCGACCGCGGCCTCTTCGTTGTGGCAGGGGACCACGGCGGCAATGCGAAGCTCGGTGGAGTCCACCCGGGTCAATCCTCGATGTAGGCAGCAGTGGGACACCGGGAGGGTACACAGTGCACGTCCGATCCGCTCACCCGGTTCAGCGAGCTTAACGCGGGACCGAACGGGCCATCGGTGTACGGTCGGCCCGTGTCCCACCCCGAGTTGTCCGAGCCGGTCCCCGCGTCGTTGATGTCGAAGGTGGTGACGGCGCTGCGGCAGGGCGCCGCGTTCCTCGTCGTCGGCGCGATCGGCTTCCTGGTCGACGCGGGCACTTACAACCTGCTGGTCTTCTGGGGTGGCGGATTCACCTTCACCGAGGGTGTGCTGTATCACTCGCCGCTGGTCGCCAAGATCATCGCGATCGCGGTGGCGACGGTGGTCACCTACTTCGGCAACAAGTGGTGGACCTTCTCCCACAAGAAGACCGACAACCCGGGCCGCGAATACGTTTTGTACGCGGTCTTCAATGTCGTCGCGATCGCGCTGCAACTCGGCTGCCTCGGCTTTTCCCGCTACGTGCTCGACCTGTCCTCGCCACTGTCGGACAACATTTCCGGCACGCTGATCGGCCAGATCGTCGCGGTCGTATTCCGCTATTGGGCCTACGACAAATTCGTCTTCACCGGCTCTTCGGCAACCGAAGAGCAACACGCGCGGGGTGCGGCGACCCCTCACTGACAGCGCGACGAGGCCGGGCGATTGATATCCTCACCCCCGCCTGCCGCGCCGCCCCTTCTTTACGTGACTGCTTGCGTCGGCGCAGTCGATACCGAGAATTTCGAGGACTTCATGGAACAGTCGGCTACGGGAGCCGTGACCGAATCGAACGATCGGCGCGAGGCCGCGCCGGAATCGCTGCGCGGTGAACACGCGGCACCGGAGCGGCTGGTGCTGGCCAGGGGCATATTCACCGGCCCGTCGGCCCGGGTGAGCGACGAGCTCTACGCCGTCGTCAAGGGTGGTGCCGCGGTCCGTGAGCGCCTGGCGCTGCACCTGCCCAAGGGCGCCACCGCGCACACCAACACCTACTTCGGCCGCTTCGCCGCCAGCTACTGGCAGCGCTGGACCACCGTCACCGAGGTGACGGCCAGCGCGACCCTCGAGGTCGGGGACAAGGCGAACGTGCGCCTGGTCGCCTCCGACATCGCCGGCCACCGCCGCATCATCGCCTCGCTCGTGGCGACCAGCGGCGGCCGGGTCAGCCTGACCGCCCCGCTCGACCAGTACGTCGACGGCGGCGCGCTGTGGCTCGAGTTCGACGCCATCGGCGGCAGCCTCGACATCACCGACCTCGCCTGGACCGCGCAGGCGCCGGAGAAGGTCCGCCCGGTCGCGATCGCGATCTGTACCTTCAACCGGGCCGAGGACTGCGCGCACACGGTGGCCGCGCTGGCCTCCGACGCGACCGTGCTGGCCGCGATCGACGCCGTCTACGTCGTCGACCAGGGCACCGACCTGGTCGAGAACCGCCCGCTGTTCCAGCAGGTGCGCCCCGACTTCGGCGACAAGCTGCGCTACATCCGCCAGCCCAACCTCGGCGGCGCGGGTGGCTTCACCCGCGGCCTCTACGAGGTGTCGGCGGCCAACGAGCATGCCGACGTCATATTGATGGACGACGACATCCTCTGCGAGCCCGAGACCGTGCTGCGGTTGCAGGCCTTCGCCAACCTGACCGTCGAGCCGACCCTGGTCGGCGCGCAGATGCTGTTCCTGCTCAACCCCGACTACCTCAACGTCGGCGCGGAGGAGGTACACCTGCACGAGCTCAAGCACGGGCAGAAGGTGCCCAAGGCACTGCGCAACACCTCCATGCTCAAGAAGAACCAGGAGCGCCGCGTCGACGCCGGCTACAACGCCTGGTGGACCTGCCTGATCCCGGCCGAGGTGGTCGCCAAGATCGGCCTGCCGGTGCCGATCTTCTTCCAGTGGGACGACGTCGAGTACGGCATCCGCGCGCGTGAGCACGGTTTCGTCACCGTCACCCTGCCCAACGCCGCCGTCTGGCACGCCGACTTCTACTGGAAGGACTACGACGACTGGGCGCGCTACTTCTCCACCCGTAACTCGCTCATCGTCGGCGCCCTGCACACCGATCTCGACGCCAAGGCGATCACCAGGGACTTCTTCCGCTATATCGCCGAGCATCTGGTCGGCATGCAGTACGGCCTGGTGCACACCACGCTGCAGGGCATCGAAGACTTCATGAAGGGCCCGAAGGTGCTGCGCGACGGCGGTATCGACGCCCTCGCCGCCGCCCGGGGCACCCGCGGCGACTACCCGGAGACCATCAAGCACCCCGCCGCGACCCCGCCGGTGAACTCCGCCGACATCCAGGTCCGCCGGGCCGGTGGCGAGCCGAGCCGGGTCACGTTGGTGCTGATCAAGCGCGCGATCACCCAGTGGACCGGACGCACCCAGCACGGCCTGATCGGCGTCACCCGCGAGGACGCGCACTGGTGGCACGTCGGCTTGTTCGACCACGTGGTCGTCACCGACGCCTCCCAGTCCGGCGTGCGCGTGCGCCGCCGCGACAAGGCCCGCGCCCGCGCCCTGCTCATCCGCACCTACCGCACCCTGCGCAAGCTCCGCAAGGAACTGCCCGCGCTGCAGGCTGCCTACCGCGACGCGGTGCCCGAGCTGACCAGCCGCGAGAACTGGGCCCGGCTCTACGGGATCGACCCCAGCTGAGTCCGCGCTGATCGTTCGAACGCCGCGCCGGAATTCGTTCCGGCGCGGCGTTTCTCGTCGCCGGGCTCGAGGTCGCCGCGCCGCCACGGCGGGGTCGCGTTTCCGCCGAGACGGGAACAGCCCCGGCGCGATGCCGGGGCTGTTCGCGTGCCTGGAGTCGGTCAGCCGAGCAGGATCAGCAACAACGTCAGCAGGAAGAACACCCCGAGCACCGCGAACGGCAACCACAGGAAGATCACCCCCGGCGTCTTCTGCGGCTCCGACCCGATCGCCCCCTTGAAGAAGACCGCGGCGGGCGACCGGTAGTACACCTTGCTTCCCGGCCCCGGTGTGACGGGAACCTGGATCTCCGCGGGCCCCATATCGAACAGCCACGGCGTCACCACCCGCACGTGGTACTGCCCCGGCCCCACCGGCACATGCGTCTGTCCCCACCGCGCATCCGGTACCGGCTGCCCGTTGACGAAGATCTTCGGCTTCACCAGCGCCAACATGAACGAAGCCCACACATACGACGAATCCACCGTCAACCCAGGCGGATTCGGCCCCGAAGCTCCACCGGCCACCGACTGTCCGGCCCCGCCGCGCGGTGCGTGCCCACCCGACCCGAACTGGCCAGGCGCATGCGGCGGCGGTCCACCGAGTTGCCCTGGTGCCCCTGCGAGCGAGTGGTCGCCGGTGCCGAATCGGCCGGATTCGCCGTGTGGCGGCTGGCCGAACTGGCCAGGCGCACCGTGTGGTTGGCCGCCCGGACTGAACTGGCCGGGGCCGAACTGGCCGGGCGCATGCGGCGGCGGTCCACCGAGATGCCCTGGTGTGCCTGCGAGCGGCTGGTCACCGGTGCCGAATCGGCTGGGTTCGCCGTGTGGTGGTTGGCCGAAGTGGCCGGGCGCACCAGGGGGTTGGCCGCCGGGACCTGGTTGGCCCGGTGCGGCGTGCGGTGGTTGGGCACCCGGACCGAACTGACCGGGCCCGAACTGGCCCGGGCCGCTGTGCGGGGGCGTACCGCCTGGACCGAACTGGCCCGGTGCCCCCTGGGGTTGGGCGCCGGGGCCGAACGGGGCAGGTCCGCCCAGGGGCGGCCGGGTACCGAGTTGACCCGGTGCACCCGGTGGTTGATTGCTGCCCGGGCGGCGGGGCGGGGCGACCAGTGGCCTGCTCTCCTGGCCGGCCGGTGGCTGATCGTCGGACGGGCTGGAGAAGCCGTCGAAAGAGACTGTGGCCGAAGGGCGGTGTGGCGGTGGAAATTCGGACTCCGCGGCGTCTCCGGGGGTTCGGCTCGGCAGTGCGTCGAGCCGACCGAAGCCGGGTGGCGTGTGCGGTTGCCCGAAGTCGGCATCCTGCGGACGCCCGTGACCTGCGGGCGGTTGGCCGAATCCGGGGCCGCCGGGGCCTGTGGGTGGCCGGCCGGCGCCGGGGATGCCGGGAGGGGGACCGAAGCCAGGGCCGCCGGTACCGGCGGCAGGCCGACCGAAACCAGGTGCCCCACCCGGCTGCCCGAATCCCGGTGGCGGAGCGCCCGGTCCACCGAATCCCGGTGGGGGAGGGCTCGGCCGCGCGTGACCCGGTTGGGGAGTCTCCGGCCCGTTCGCCGACCACTGGTCGCCGGTCGACGGGCGACCCGGATCGGGCCGGGGTGTGCCGCTTCCCGATTCGCTGGAATCCGCGGGTCCCGGCTCGTCGGGGCGGTGTGGTGGTGGAAAATCGCCGGGGCTACTCATTCATCCCTCCCGGATAGCGAACCGTGCGCCTGAACCCTACCGCGCTCCTGGACCGCCGTCCGGGCGAGCAGCGACCGGCCGGAACGGACAAGATCACCACGCTCCGGTGCAGGTCGGCACTGGGCAGGCCCGCACACCGGAGCGTGGTGATCATTTGTCCAGGTAGGTCAGCGGCGGCCGCGTTCGCGGTACCGGCGGCGCTGCTCCTTGACGATGGTGCGCCACGCCTGGGCACGTTCTGCGGCCAGGCGTTTGTCGGTGCGGGCCGCCATCCACTCGTTCTCCTTGGCGAGTTTGCGGTAACTCGCCAAGCGGCGTTCGGGCAGCGAACCGTCGGCGAGCGCGGCCAGTACCGCGCACCCCGGCTCGGTCTCGTGCACGCAATCGGCGAAACGGCATTCGGCGGCCAGGGATTCGATATCGCTGAACGTCTTGCCGATGCCCTCGGCCGCGTCGTACAAGCCGATCCCACGCAGACCGGGCGTGTCGATGAGAGTGCCGCCGCCGGGCAACGGCCGCAACTCCCGGTGCACCGTGGTGTGGCGCCCCTTGCCGTCGACTGCGCGAACGGCGTTGGTGGCGAACACCTCCGCGCCGAGCAGGGCGTTGGCGAGGGTCGACTTGCCCGCGCCGGACGGTCCGATCAGCGCCACCGTGCCCGTGAGCAGCGCGGTGAGCACATCGAGCCCCACCTCGGCAGTCGAGCTCACCGCGAGCACCGTCGCACCAGGGGCGACCGCGCGCACCTCGTCGAGCGGGATATCGACCGCGGCATCGGCTTTGGTGAGCACGACGATCGGCTGGGCATTGCTCTCCCAGGCCAGCGCGAGCATGCGCTCGATCCGACCCAGGTCGACGTCACCATCGGCGGCCGTGCAGATCAGCACGGTATCGACATTGGCCGCCAGCACCTGGGCGACCGAACGCCCCGACACCGACGATCGCGTGATCGCCGAACGTCGCGGCAACAGCTGCCGCACCGTTGACTCGGCGTCGAGTCCGACCCAGTCGCCGGTGCACAGACCGGTGATGTCGCGCGGGCAGGCGGCACGCGCGGGCCCGGACGGCGTCACCACATCGCATTCGCTGCGGTCCATCCGGACGATGCGCGCGGGTACGAGTTCGCCGAGCAGCGGCAGGTATTCGGAGGCTACGGCTTCGGTCCAGCCGTAAGGGACGAGACGGTCGTAATCGACCATGGGGGAAAGTCCTTCGTCGGGGCCGAGCCCGACGGCGGGCTCAGCGAGAAGAGTTCGGGGTGGAGTCCACGTCGGCGGTGTGCGCACGCACAGCTCGCCGGGGCACGGCAATCCTCACCACGGACATCCACCTCCTCGTCTCTTCTCGCTGGTCCCCAGACAATGACACATCGCCGCGAACCGCGGCAACCGATTTATTTCGGGTCGGGTTTCCCGAACTGCTCGTTGCGTCCGAGCGAGCGCAGCCGGAACCATTCGCGCAGGCCGGCCGGGTCGCGCCGGGTCACCAGGAAGAACCAGGAGAACCGGATCCACTCCTGCGGCAGCAGCTTGCGCATGCCCGGCTGCGACATCAGATAGCCGCGGTTGCGGTAGGTGAAGTAGCGCTTGACCGGGTCGTCCGGGTACTGGGTGTGCATCCGGCCGCCGAGGATCGGCTTGAACTCCTCGGCGCCGTTGGGGTGCAGGTACGCCGTCTGCAGACAGGTGCCGAACGGCAGCCCGGAGCGGACCAGGCGGCGATGCACCTCCACCTCGTCACCGCGCACGAACAGGCGCAGATCCGGCACCCCGATCAGGTCGACGGCCTTGGCCGAGATCAGCGCGCCGTTGAACAGCGAGGCGATGCCGGGCAGGAAGTCCTCGTCACCGAGCTCCGAGCGCAGCCGCCGCCACACCACACCGCGGCGCAGCGGGAAGGCCAGCCGGTCGGGTTCGTCGATATCGCACACCACCGGCGACACCTCGACGAGGTTGTGCCTGCGCGCGCAATCGAGCAGGGTCGCCAGCACTTCGGGACCGTCCGGGCGGCCGTCGTCGTCGGCCAGCCACACCCAGTCCGCGCCCATGGTGAGCGCGTGCAGCATGCCGAGCGCGAAACCGCCCGCGCCGCCGAGGTTGTGCCGCGACCCCAGGTAGGTGGCCTCGATCGGCTGCTGGGCGACCAGCTCGGCCACCTCGTCCTCGTTGGCGTTGTCGACGACGATCAGGTGATCGATCGGGCGCGACTGCGAGGCCAGCACCTTCAGCGATTCGGCGAGCAGCTCCCGGCGCTTGTGCGTGACGACCACGCCGATGATCCGCGCCCGCGGCCCGGTCTCGGTGTGCAGGTCGGCCGGTTCGGCACCGGCGGGCAGTTCGGCGTCGTCGGGCAGCGCGATCGGTTCGGCGGGCGCCTCGGCCGCTTCGAGACGGTCGGTCACGCTGAACCCACCGGGCACGACCGCCCGATCGCCGTGGTCCTCCGGCCGCTGACCGCTCATGCCTTGTTCTGCTCCAGTTCCTTCTCGCCCGTCGCGCCGGATGCGCCCTCGGTCTCCAGCTCACGCAGCACCTGTGCCACGTGGTTACCCGCGTCGGGACCCTCGTACGCTCGCACGACTTCCTCGATGCCGCCGTGCAGGCGGATCTGACCGTGGTCGACCCACATCGCGGTGTCGCACAGCTGGGCCAGGAACTCGTTGGAATGGCTGGCGAAGACGAGAATGCCCGAGCGCGCGACCAGCGACTGCAGCCGCGTGCGCGCCTTCTTCATGAACTCCGCGTCGACCGCGCCGATGCCTTCGTCCAGCAGCAGGATCTCGGGGTCGATGGACGTCACCACACCCATCGCCAGCCGGACCCGCATGCCGGTGGAGTAGGTGCGCAGCGGCATCGACAGGTACTCGCCGAGCTCGGTGAAATCGGCGATCTCGTCGATCTTGGACATCATCTGCTTGCGGGTCTGCCCGAGGAACAGGCCGCGGATGATGATGTTCTCGTAGCCGGAGATCTCCGGATCCATGCCGACGCCGAGGTCGAACACCGGCGCCACCCGGCCGCGGATGCGCGCGCTGCCGCGCGAGGGCTCGTAGATCCCCGACAGCAGCCGCAGCAGCGTCGACTTGCCCGCGCCGTTGTGGCCGACCAGCCCGACCCGGTCGCCTTCCTTGAGCGAGAGGTTGATGTCGCGCAGTGCCTCGACGACCACCACATCGGAACTGTTGCGCCCGATCGCGCCGCCCGCCTTACCGAGGAACGCCTTCTTCAGCGACCGCGACTTGGCGTCGAAGATGGGGAACTCGACCCACGCCTGCTGGGTTTCGATACTCACACGGCTCATCGGGGACTGCTCCTAAACCCAGTACGGGACGCGGGCACGGTACTGCTTGAGCGCCAGGATCGCGACGATCCAGCCGACCACCGTGATCGCGCCGACGATCGCCCAGTGGTGCCATTCCGACGGCTCGCCCAGCAGCGGTGCGCGCACGATCTCCAGGTAGTGGAAGGTGGGCACGATCTCGATCAGCTTGGCCCGGTCGCTCATCCCGCCGACCGAGTTCTCCAGCGCCTTGGTCGACCACATGACCGGGGTCAGCACGAACAGCATCAGCGTCATCGAGCCCAGGATCGGGGCGATGTCGCGGTAGCGGGTGGAGAAGATGCCGAACACGATCGACACCCACATGGCGTTGAGGAACAGCAGCAGGATCGCGGGCACGGCCAGCAGCACCGACCAGTTCAGGTCACGCCAGAGCGAGAACGCGACCAACAGCACCGCGTAGATCGCGGCGTTGTGGATGAAGAACAGGAACTGCCGCCAGACCAGCCGGTACACGTGCACGCTCAGCGCCGACGGCAGCTGTTTGATCAGGCCCTCGTTGGCGATGAAGACATCCGAGCCCTCGAGGATCGAGGCGCTGATGACGTTCCAGACGATCAGGCCGATCGTCACGTACGGCAGATACTGGCTGATCGGCTGATCGAGCAGCGTCGAATACAGCAGACCCATCGCCAGCGCCTGCAGGCCGGTCGCGATGGTGATCCAGAACGGGCCGAGCACCGATCGCCGGTACCGCTGCTTGATGTCCTGCCAGCCCAGCGACAGCCATAGCTCGCGCTGATGGAAGCCGTCTCGCATGTCCTTGAAGGCGCGCTGGAAGGTCTGTGAGTCCGACACCATCGGCTCCGCGACCAGCAGGGGCGAATCCGTGGTGTGCTCGGCTTCGGCGATCTCGGCCAGTTCGGCCTCGGTCACCGGGGAATCGTCGTCGGAATGCACGGGGCTCTCTTCGGTACGCGCGTCACTCTGGTCGGAGACCGAATCGGGACGAGCGGCAGCTGCGGGCACGGTCCCCGACCTTACAGTGTCGTCGCCCGGCCGGGGCCGGGGTGTTCTCGGCCTTGCGGCCTCGATTCTTCCTTCCTCCGCTCGGTCGCTGCGCTCCCTCGCTCCGTCAGTCCAGAATCGAGGCGGCCGAGAACGGGCGGGACTTCAGTGGACTACAGGTACTGCCCGCCGCCCACGTGGCCACCGGCCTTCGGATCACCCGCGTGCATGCCCGGCGGCAAGGCGCCCTGACGCATCTGTTCCAGCTGGGCGCGGGCGGCCATCTGCTGGGCGAACAGCGCGGTCTGGATGCCGTGGAACAGGCCCTCGAGCCAGCCGACCAGCTGGGCCTGGGCGATCCGCAGCTCGGCGTCGGAGGGCACCGACTCGTCGGTGAACGGCAGGGTCAGCCGCTCCAGTTCCTCGCGCAGTTCGGGCGCGAGGCCCTGCTCGAGCTCGCGGACCGAGGACTTGTGGATCTCCTTGAGGCGCGACCGGCTGGCGTCGTCGAGCGGAGCCGCCCGCACCTCCTCGAGCAGCTGTTTGATCATGGTGCCGATGCGCATCACCTTGGCGGGCTGCTCGACCATGTCGGCCAGCGACTCACCCGAATCGGCGTCGTCGGTGGCGCTCTGCTCGTCGTCGGGGACGACCTGCCCGGTGAACGTGGCGCCACCGTTCTGGTCGGCGGGCACGGTGAGCGGACGGCCGTCGGGGCCGATCACGACGATGGATTCCGGTACATCCTCCGAGTGCGTCATATCCCCATCATTGCGTGTGTGGCAGGTTCGCGCTAAAACCCCGACGCGGTTACACCGGACCGCCCGCTGCCCTTAAAGTGGCGGGCATGACTTATGACGTCGCGAGGGTTCGGGGCCTGATACCGTCCCTGGGCGACGGCTGGATCCACCTGGACCCGCAGGCGGGGATGCTCGTTCCGGATTCGGTATCGCGTGCCGTGTCAACGGGTTTCCGCACCTCCTCGTTTTCCCATATCGGCCGCCACGGTGCGGCGACCCGCAGCGGTGCGATCCTCGACGCCGCGCGTGAGGCGGTCGCCGATCTGGTCGGGGGAGATCCGGCCGGCGTCGTGCTCGGACCCGATCGCGCGGTGCTGCTGGCCTGGCTGGCGGAATCGCTGAGTTCCCGGCTCGGTCTCGGCACCGGCATCGTGCTGTCCCGGCTCGACGACGAGGCCAATGTGGCCCCGTGGCTGCGCATCGCCAACCGCTACGGCGCGCACGTGCGCTGGGCCGAGGTCGAGATCGAGACCTGCGAGATGCCGTCGTGGCAGTTCGAGGAGCTGATCGGCCCGACCGCGCGGCTGGTCGCGCTCACCGCCGCGTCCCCGATCGTTGGCTCGGCGCCCGCGGTCCGGGTGGCCGCCGACCGGGTGCACGACGTGGGTGGCCTGCTGGTCGCCGACGCGTTCGGCGCGGCTCCGTACGCCCTGATCGATATCGACGAACTCAACGCCGACGTGGTCGCGCTGAGCGCGCCGTCGTGGGGCGGCCCGCAGGTGGGCGCGCTGGTGTTCCGCGATCCGGCCTTCCTCGATCGCATCCCGTCGATGTCGCTCAACCCCTATGCCAAGGGTGCTGAACGGCTCGAGGTCGGCGGCCACCAGTACGCGCTGCTGGCCGGGCTCACCGAGTCGATCGACTTCCTCGCCGGACTCGACGAGCGGGCGCGCGGCACCCGGCGCGAACGGCTCGAGATGTCGATCACCTCGCTGCAGGACTATCACGACCAGCTCTTCGATCACCTCATGCAGGTGCTCGACAAGGTGGACAACCTCACCGTGATCGGCCGTGCCTCCACCCGCATCCCCACCGTCAGTTTCACCATGGCGGGGATGCAGGCGGAGAAGGTGGCGGCCAAGCTGGCCGACAACCGGATCGGCACGGTCAGCGGCGTGCACGGCGGCAGCCGGTTGCTCGACGCGCTGGGGGTCAACGACGAGGGCGGCGCCGTCACCATCGGCTTGGCGCCCTACACGACCCGCTACGAGATCGACCAGCTCGGCCGCGCGCTCAGCGCGCTCGAATAGTCCTCAGTCGCGCACGCGCAGCACGATCTTGCCGAAGGTCTCCGGCGAATCGAGCAGCTCGTGCGCGCGGCCCGCCTCGGTGATCGGCAGCTCGGCGGAGATCACCGGCACCACCTCGCCCGCGGCGATCAGCGGCCACAGCCGCTCGCGCACCGCCACGACGACCTCGGCCTTGCTGCCCGCGCCGACGCGTGGCCGGTTGCGCACGTTCGTCGCGTGCACCGTGCCCCACTTGCCCAGCAGCGTGGCCAGATTCAGCTTCCCGGCCACGCCGCCCTGCATCCCGATGACCACCAGCTGACCGTGCGCCGCCAGCGCCTCCACATTGCGTTCCAGGTACAGCGCGCCCATGTTGTCGAGGATGATGTCGGCGCCGGAACCACCGGCCTGCGACGGCTCGGCCGCGACCACCGCGACGAAGTCCTGCGTCTTGTAATCGATCAGCAGCTCGGCCCCCAGCTCGGCGCACTTGGCCAGCTTCTCGGCCGAGCCCGCCGTCACCGCCACCCGCGCCCCGAGGCTGCGAGCCACCTGGATCGCGTGCGTCCCGATCCCGCCGCCGCCACCGTGGATCAGCACCAGCTGCCCGGACCGCAGCCCGGCCGTCATCACCAGGTTCGACCACACCGTCGTCGCCACCTCGGGCAACCCCGCCGCCGCCACCGGATCGAGCCCGTCCGGAATCGGCAACAGCTGGGTGGCAGGCACCGCGACCAGTTCGGCATAGCCGCCACCGGACAGCAGCGCGCACACCCGATCCCCGATCCGCCACTCCCGCACGCCCTCCCCGAGCGCGACGATCGTCCCCGAACACTCCAGCCCCGGCACCGAACTCGCGTCGGCGGGCGGCGGATAGAACCCCCGCCGCTGCAACACATCGGCCCGATTCACCCCGGCCGCGATGACCTCGATCAACACCTCGCCGGGCCCCGGCTCCGGATCGACCGTGACGGTCCACTCCAGCACCTCCGGCCCGCCGAACCCGTTCAACTCGATTGCCTGCATGGGGTGGTTCCACCTCTCCGCGACCTCGGCCGGACACCGGACGCGTGCCGCGCGTCCGCTACGATCTCACTCTAGGGAGACGTGGCAGAGCGGCCGAATGCACTCGCCTTGAAAGCGAGCGTCGCGAGAGCGACCGGGGGTTCAAATCCCTCCGTCTCCGCCAATCCGGTTGGTGGGCACCGCCTGTTCTTCTCGCTGACGCCGCCGATCCGGTCGCACAGGACGTGGAACCAGATCGGCCCATCCCTACTTGTCGGGCGCACGGTCGACAACAGCACAGTCCTGGTGATCGGGGCGATCGGTCACGTCACGGTCGGCCGATGCTCTCGGCGGCGACCGCGGAGTTCGTCGTCGCCAGGATCGCCGAACGCGCGCGCGGGACCGTGCTGCTGTCCACGGCCGCGATCCGCGACGACGTGGACGAGCAGCTCATCCGATCGGCGCCGCGCACGCGATCGTCGAACGGCCGATCCTCGAATCGGGTCGTCGACGACCCGGGCCGAATTCAGCCGGCCTCGTCCCAGGCCTGGATGGAGGTCTGGTCGACGATGCGGCCGTCGCGGATGTCGGCCATCGAGTGGACCAGGACCCGGGTTCCGTCGGGGTAGCGGCAGGATTCGACGAAGGCGACGTGGTCGCCGTCCATCAGGACGCTTTCCAGTTTGTGGGTCATCTCCCGCGAGCACACGTCGGCGAACATCTCGCTGATCGCCGAACGTCCGTGCAGCACACGGGGATGGCTGGGCTGGTCGTTGTGGTCGACCATCCGGATCTCGGCGTCGTCGCCGTACAGTGCCAGCAATGTGGTCGCGTCGCGGCCTTCGATGCCACGGCGCAGTGCTTCGGCATCGAATCCCGAACTGGATGCGGTGCTCATCTCGGTCTCCCTCGCTCGTCGCCCAACGAGCCGGACCAGGGCGATTCGGCCCGTAATCCAGCACATTACGCCCGCGGACCGGCCTGCGGAACGCCCCGAGATCAGCCGACCGGAGCGGCCCGTTTGGCGATGGCCGTGATCGGCACCGGCTCGACGCGTTCGATCCCGTCGAGCGCGCCGAGCCGCTCGGTGAGGTAGTCGAACAGGGTGTCGGCGTCGCGGCACACCACGATCGCGATCAGGTTCGCGGTCCCGGTGGTCCCGCCCACGAACGCGGCCTCCGGATGTGCCGACAGGGCCCGCGCGACGGCCACGAGCCGGGCGGGCACGACCGTCAGCCACAGTGCCGTCTGCACCGGGAAACCGAGCACCGCCGCATCGATCTCCACATCGAAGCGCAGCACGCGCTGCATGCGCAGCTCGTCCACCCGGCGCCGGACCGCGGACTCCGACCAGTCGACCGCGCGCGCCAGCCGCGCGTAGTCGGCGCGGCCGTCGACGGCGAGGGCGGGCAGCAGGCGCCGATCGAGTTCGGTCATCGTGATCGTGTCCGGCCGCTCGGCCAGCGCCGGTGCCAGTGCGCTGACCTGCTCGGATGTCAGCGCCGACGTCCGGCCCTGCCAGCGCCGATCGGTCAGATGCCGCAGCAGCCGCTGCACCTGGACCGACTCGACTTGCGGATGCCTGGCCAGCGCGTCCAGCGGCACCGTGGCGTCGGCGCCGACATGGAAGAAGCTGCTGATCTCGGCACCGCCGGCGAGCACGCTCACCCACGAGGTGTCCGGCCTGCGGGCGAGTGCTCGCGCCAGCGCGTCCGCGCCGCCGGGCCGCACCCGGATCCGGACCAGCCACTCGGCGTGGCCGACCAGGCCGGTGGCGGCGATGCCGGTGACCCGCGCCAGCCCGTGGGCGCGCAGCCGCGCGAACCGCCGCGCCACCGTCCGGTCGGCGACATCGAGCACCTCGCCGATCCGGCGGAACGAAGCCCGGCCGTCGACCTGCAAGGCGTGCAGCAGCCCCAGATCGACCGCGTCGAGCCTGACCGAATCCACCAGATCAGCGTAGGTCGTGTCGGATTCCGGCGCAGCGGGCGCGGATCGGCGACATCGCCCCCGGCCGGACCCACGATCGACGCATGACAGCAGACATCGACGGCATCCACCACGTCGGCATCCTCACCCGCGATCTCGACGGCCTCGAGCGCCGCTACCGTTCCCTCGGCTTCACCCTCACCCCGCGCTCGCGCCACCTGCTCGCCGCCGGGCCGGGGGAGTCGCCGGTCGCCGGCTGCACCGCGAACCTGTGCGCGGTCTTCGACGACTCCTATCTCGAGCTGCTCGGCATCGTCGACGAAACCGCGCCCGACCCGTGGCACACCAGGGCGATGGCCGACGAGTACGAGGGGCTGCGCCTGCTCAACCTGGAGACCTCGGACGCCGAGAAGGCCGACCGTCGCCTGACCGAGGCCGGGTTACGCACGTCCGGGGTCCTCGACCTCGAACGCCCGGTCGACACCCTGGACGGCCCACGCACCCTGCGGGCCCGCGCCGTCCACGTCGACCCGCGCGCGACCCCCGAGACCTACCTCGGCGTCGCCCAGCACCTGACCCGCGACTACGTCCACCAACCGCGCTATCTGCGGCACCCGAACGGCGCCCGCGGCCTCGGCTCGGCGCTGTATGTCGTCGACGACGCCGCCTTCGCCACCGTCGTCGACCGCTATCGGCGCGTCCTGGACCGCGTGCCCGACCAGGAGGGCCCGCTGACCATGTTCTCCGTCGGGCCCGCGCGGCTCGAATTCGTCCGGGCGAGCGACGCGGACGAACTCCTGCCCGGCGAACCGGCGCCCGCCGCCTCCTACCCGGCCGCCCTGACCATCCGCGTCGACGACGTCGTCGCGGCCCGCGACCTCGTCGACGACGCGGGCACCCCGACCAGCCCGACCGCCGACGGCTTCGTCGTCTCCGCCACGGACGCCTACGGCGCCTGCCTCTTCTTCACCGCCTGAGGAGCCACCCTCTGCTGTTGAGCTCGTCTTCCACACGGACCAGCGGGGCGGGCGACGAAGTCGTGGCCGAGTCGGTGCGGAACAGCCCGGTGAACGACTCGCGGCCGCCCACCGGAGCGGGCGGCCGCGAGCTGGTTGGCACCCAGGTCAGCGCGCGGTGCGCGGCGGATCGTCGTCGAAGCCCTCGGTGTCCACGCGTTCCTTGCGAACGGTGCCGGACACGGTCTGCTCGTCCTCGACCTCGTCGACCGCCAGCCGGACCCGTTCCACCGGGACGGCCTCGGTCTCCACCCGCACCCGGTCGGCGTGCAGGGTCACCTCACGCTCGTCGTCACCGATCTCGACCCCGCGCTCGCCCCGATCGGTGATCGGTTCGCGCTCGACGCGGACTTCCTCGTGACTCGTCGGGACGCGCACGTTCTGTTCCTCGGTGACCACGTACTTGCGCAGCCGGGCGGTGCCGACGGTCTCGCGCTCGGTATCCACCCGGAGCTGTTCCTCCGAGCGGATCATCGACTCACCGCCGATCCCGGGGTTGCCGTGGGTCAGCGGCTCCTCGTCGCCCGCACGAATCTGCTGGCGGCCGTAGGTATCCCAGGCCGCCGCCCGCGGGTCGACGTGGTAGTGCCGGAACAGTTCCTGCTCGGACTCGGCGCTGATCCGGCCGTCGTCGTCGAGGTGCGGCGCGGATTTCACCGCTTCCTTGTCGACGTGCAGGCGCAGGGTGTCCTCGTCTGCCCGGTGCTCGGCACCGGCCAGCGGGACCAGCGAGTCGCCGTGGAACAGACCGGTGGACACGGCGGCCCAGGTCGGCGCCCCGGTGGTGTTCTCGAGGTAGATCTGCTTGACCTTGCCGATCTTCTCGCCCCGCTCGTCGTACGCGGTGGCGCCGATCAACGAATCCAATGTCGCTCTGCTCATGATGATCCTCCTACCTGACGCGGAGGTCGCCCGATTCCGGCCGCATCGGGTCGGCGGGCGGCTCCGCTGGGTTGTCGTGATCGCTCTTTCGCAGCATCCGGCGTAGCCAGATCAGCTACTTCGAAGCAAATACCCGAGTCGATCTTCGGCAAACAACCCCCGGTCGAGGCGGCATCGGCGGTCGGCGCACGAGCGTCGCTAGCGTTCGCCCGGCCGCTCCCGCTTGACGAAGTTGGGACGGATGTCCATGTCGGGTTCGTCGTAATAGCGATGGAAGGTGGGGGTCAGGCCCGAGGAGATCGGCGGGTTGATCCAGCTCCAGTCGGTGGGGCAGCGTCGGCCCGCCGCCTCCTCGCGCTGGACGTGATCACAGAACTGTTTGGCGACGGTGTGGTGGTCGACCATGTGCACGCCCGAGGTCCGGAAGCTGTGCAGTACCGCGTGATTCAGCTCGATCAGCGCCTTGTCGCGCCACAGCGTGCGCACCGAGGAGGTGTCGAGCTCCATCATGTCGGCGATCAGCGGCAACATGTTGTAGCGATCGGTGTCGCTGAGGTTGCGCGCGCCGATCTCGGTGCCGACGTACCAGCCGTTGAACGGGGCGAACGGGTAGGTGATGCCGCCTACCTCGAGGTCCATGTTCGACACCGCCGGTAGCGCATGCCATTTCAGCCCGAGGGTGGCGAACCACGGGTAGTCGGGGTGGACCAGATCGACCTCGCGGACCAGCTCGCGCGGCACATCGAAGTACCGCAGGTCCTCGTCGGGCGTGCTGATGAGCACGGGCAGCACGTCGAAGGGGGTGCACGCGCCGCGCCAGCCCAGCGCCATCGCCTGCTCGGTGGCGGCGATGTTGGCCGGATCGCCGGTGACGGTGCCGTCGCCGTTGGGATAGCCCGCGTAACGGATCAGCTGCGAGCTCACGATGCGGTACTCCCCACCGCCGGGCTCGAGCTGCGGGCCGACTGTGATCATCGACTGGATCGCACCGCCGTTGGTGGCCAGGCGCAGATGCTGCCAGCAAGCCTCGGAAAGCTCTCGCGCGGAAGTAACTCGGCGCGCGTCCAGCAGTTTGAGCGACCGCCAATGCTTGCGCCCGACACAGCGCGCGTGATTGCGCCACGCCAGTTTGGCGCCGATCAGGATCTCCTCGGCGGTCTGCCGATAGGTGCCGGTTTCGCGCAGTTCGGCGAGCGCGCCGAGCCGGCGCTGGGTGGGTAGATGACCCAGTTCGGGATTGCGGAAGAACTCGTCGCATTCGCGTAGCCGACGCTCGAGGTCGGTGGCAGGCGGTGCGGCGACGACGGTGTCACCGGCCGAAGTGACTGGGGTGGAGCCTTTTTCGCAGACAGCAGGGCGAGAACGTTGGTTCACGGTACATCTCCGGTCGGGCAGCAGGGTGCAGGGCCGTGCGGGCGTACCCGGGATGCGGGGTATTCGCCCGCCGAGAACACGCTGCTCGACCGGTGGCGCGCGCCGACCAGGTAATCGGTCGAGCGTCGCCGCATGCATAGTCGTCCTGTTCGAACACCGAGATTCGCTGCGAGCCAGCCTACGACCGGTGTGCTGGCGGTGTGCTCGAAATCGCGGTAATCCCACCACGACTGGCGTCAAGGCATGCTGACGGTGTGCTGACCTAACGGAATCGGGCGGCGGTCTCCGGTGCGGTGGCGAACGCGAGGAATTGCTCGTTCTCGTGCGGGTCGCCGATCGTGACCCGCACGCCGTCCCCGGCGAACGGCCGCACCAGCACGCCGGCGGCCGCGCTGGCCTCGGCGAAGGCGGTGGTGCGCTCGCCCAGTGGCAGCCACACGAAGTTGGCCTCGCTCGACGGCACCTGGTAGCCGGCCGCCAGCAGCGCGTCGCGCACCTGGTGGCGCTGGGCGACCAGCACGTCGGTCCGGTCGAGCAACTCGCCACGGGCTTCCAGCGAGGCGATCGCGGCCGCCTGCGCCACCCGGTTCACGCTGAACGGGATGTGCACCTTCAGCAGGGCGGTGATCACCTCGGGATCACCGACGGCGTAGCCGACCCGCAGGCCCGCCAGGCCGTAGGCCTTCGAGAAGGTGCGCAGCACCACGACATTCGGTCGGGTGCGGCCGATCTCGACGCCGTCGGGACGGGTCTCGGGGGTCAGCCGGAGGTACTCGTAGTAGGCCTCGTCCAGCACGACGAGCACGTGTGCGGGCACCCGGTCCAGGAACCGCTCCAGCTCGGCGCGTCCGTGCGCGGTGCCGGTGGGGTTGTTCGGGTTGCAGACGAAGATCAGCTTGGTGCGTTCGGTGACCGCGTCGGCCATCGCGTCCAGGTCGTGCAGGTGGCCCTCGGCCAGCGGCACCGGCACCGCGGTGGCGTTGCCCACCTGGGTGACGATCGGGTACGCCTCGAACGAGCGCCAGGCGAAGACCACCTCGTCGGTCGGCGCGTCACAGGTGATCTGCACGAGTTCCTGGCACAGCGCGACGCTGCCGCAGCCGACCGCCACATTCGCGACCGTGACGCCGAGGAAGTCCGCCAGGGCGGCTCGCAGCTCGGTGACCTGGTTGTCCGGGTACCGGTTGGCCTGCTCGGCCGATTCCGCGATCGCCTTCGCCGCGCTCGGCAACGGCCCGAAGGTCGTCTCGTTCGACGCGAGCTTCACCGCATCGGGGTGGTTACGGCCGGGAACGTAGGCCGGGATGGTGGCGAGGTCGGGCCGGATGTGCGCTGTCACGCCTCCACCCTACGGTGACGCGTCATATCGGTGCGCGCCGCCGCCGATCAGCTCTACCCAACCGCTGTTTCGCCGCCTACGCTGGGTTTATGTCGGGGACCTACGACGATGTCGCCCCACTCAGGTCGGTGGAGCTCACCGCCGTGGCGGGTGGCGCCGAAACGGCAGCCGTCGCCACGCGGACGGCTGTGCCCATCACCGTGGTCGAGCCCGAGCGAGTCGCCCGCGGCGGCATCGTGGTCCTGCACGAATCCCGGGAGTTCTCGCCCCAGCTGCTGGACCTGATGCGGTCGCTGGCCTTCGATGGCTGGATCGTCGTCGCGCCGCACCTTTTCGACCGGATCGCCGACGACCAGGTCACCGAGGTCTTCGGCGACGAGCTCTTCGACGACTTCGACGCCGGCTTCGACTGGCTCACTCGCCGCGGCGTCTTCCCCGACACCATCGGCGTGCTCGGCTTCGACACCGCGGGCACCGCCGCCTTCCTCGTCGCCACCAACCGTCCGATCGGCGCCGCGGTGAGCGTGGGTGCCCCCGGCATCACCGAGCCGCTCCCGGATCAGGACACCGCCCTGGTCGACATCGCCGCCGCGTTGCAGGCGCCGTGGCTCGGCCTGTTCGGCGCCGACGATCCGGCCACCCCGCCCGACGCCGTCGAGCGGCTCCGCGACGAGGCCGCCCGAGCGAATGTGGCCAGTCTCACCATCACCTATCCCGGCCTCAGTCACCGCGCCGACCGCCCCGATCCGGACGACGACGCGGCCAACGCCATTCGGATCGATTCCCAGACCCGGATCTACGACTGGTTCGACAGCAACTTACGGTAGTTGACCAGGCGTTTTGGACTACATGAACTGCTCGTGTAATCTTCATTCCCGGCGGTTCGACAAGGACCGGTGCCCTCGAAAGAGAAGGCTCCAGGAGGCGTGCCAGAGCGGCCGAATGGGACTCACTGCTAATGAGTTGTCCCTTCACGGGGACCGGAGGTTCAAATCCTCTCGCCTCCGCCACACCCGGTTCGCCGGGTACAACTGAAGACCATGCGCCCGTAGCTCAACGGATAGAGCACTTGACTACGGATCAAGAGGTTAGGGGTTCGAATCCCTTCGGGCGCACCAAGAAAAGGCTCTCAGCATTCGCTGGGGGCCTTTTCTCATGCTCGGCCGGGTCGGCTACTTCCACGCGGGCAGCGGGGGCAGCGGGCCGGTGAGGTCGTGGCCGGGGGAGCGGCCGAGGAGCCAGGCGAGCAGGGCCGAGGACGGGCCGAGGACGGTGTGGTGCGGGCGGCCGGGGCCGACGGTGGCGATGAAGTCGGTGTCGGTGGCCTGGATGTCGAAGGTGGGGGTTGCCTCCGGGCGCAGGTTGGCGGAGACGTCGGCGATGGCTTCCGGGAGCAGGCGGGCCACGAAGGACGCGGGCCAGTCGGCGGGGGTGTAGTCGACGCCGAGGTCGACGTGATGGATCTCGGTCTCGCGCAGGCGCATCCACGGAATCTGGGCGGCGGTGAGCGAGCCGCCCTGCCGGTTGCGCACGACCGCCTGCCAGTCCGCGGCGGGCATCGTGGTGGCCACCGCTTGCCAGCGATGCGCCGAGGCGGTGAAGTCGGCGTGCTGGACGGCCAGATGGCGCGGTGCGCCCGCCTCGATGTCGGCGTCGCGGAGCGCGGCGCTGGCGTACTGGGGGATCTCGATGCCGGTGCGTGCCCACAGCAGCAGGTTCAGCAGGCTGTCGGCATTGCGCGCCATGTGCGCGACGACGTGCCCGCGCGTCCAGCCCGGGAGCCGGGACGGTTCGCTCAGCTGGGCATCGGTGAGCGCGCCGATCGCCGCGTCGAAGCGGGCGGTGGAGGCGGCGACCTGGGTGAGCAGGTCGGTGGGAGTAGCCGTTTCGCTGGTCACCCGGTCGAGCGTAGTTGCCCTGGTCCGTGCGCACCGCCGTTCACCGCGGTGTCGGCGCCCCCTGTGGATAACCGTGAACCTGTGGACAACTGGGGAGTTTTCGGGCTCGACGGCGACGGCGGAGCAGCGGCGCGTGTGACGATTCAGCCGGCAACGATCGCGTCGGCCTCGATCTCTACCAGGAGCTCGGGAGCGATCAAGCCGGTCACCTGGTACATCGAGGCGGCGGGGCGGATGGTGTCGAAGACGGCCGAGTGCGCGGCGGCGACTTCGGACCAGCGGGAGATGTCGGTGACGAAGATGCGGGTGCGCACCACATCCCGCAAACTCGCGCCCGCCTGTTCCAGCGCGGTGGCGATACGGGCGAGGACCTCGGTGGTCTGCGCGCCGATGTCGTCGCCGCCGACGGCGCCACCACCGGGGACGGCGGCGGTCGTTCCGCTCACCACCACATGGTCACCGACACGCACGGCCCGCGAGTACCCCACGACATCTTCGAAATCGGAGGCGGAAGCGATGTTCACCCGAGTTGTGGTCATGGCAGCCAGAATGATCCACCGCAGGGTGGATCACAATTCATTTGTCGGTCGGCTGCCGGTCGGCTCGACGCGGTACGAATGGCAGATGAACGCACGTCCAGTTTTCCGCCTCCTCCCGCTCACCGCCGCGCTGTGCGCCGCCGCCGTCGCCACGGGCTGCTCGACGCCCGGCGCCGACGCCGACTTCTCCGTGGACCGGGACCAGACGCTGGTCATCTCGCTCGACGAGTTGGTCGCCAAGTCGGGCAAGAGCGCGGTCCTCGGCGTCGACCTGGAGCCCGAGCACGGCAGCCTGACCCGCCGCACCGACGGGTCCTACGTCTACACCCCGGTCGCCGGCTACCGCGGACTCGACCAGTTCAAGGTCACCACCAGCGACGCGGTGCGGCTGTACACCACCGACATCCCGGTGCTCGGCGAGTTCGGTGGCACCACGGTGCAGGGCAGCGGATTCGGTTCGGCGTGGACGCCGGTGCCGGGCAGCGCCGACGAGTTCTACGGCCTGACCGACCGCGGTCCCAATGTGGACGGCCCGGCCAAGAACGAAAAGCTCTCGCCCACCCCGGCATTCGTGCCCAAGATCGGCCGGTTCAAGCTGGTCGACAACCGGGCGGTGCTCCAGTCGAGCATCGAGCTGCGCAGCAAGTCGGGCGCGCCGTTCAACGGTCAGGTCGACACCTCGGCCACAACCGGCGAGACCATCAAGGATCTCCAGGGCACCGTCCTGCCTCCCACCGATCACGGCCTCGACCCCGAGGGCCTGGTCGCACTGGCCGACGGAACCTTCTGGGTGTCCGACGAGTACGGCCCGTTCCTGGTGCATTTCGATGCCGAGGGCACCGAGATCGAGCGGCTCGCGCCCGGGAGCGGGCTGCCCGAGGAGATCGCCTTGCGCACGCCCAACCAGGGCATGGAGGGCCTGACCATCACGCCCGACGGCAGCACCCTCGTCGGCGTCGTGCAGAGCGCGCTCAACACCCCGGGTCTGAGCGGTTCGGCCAAGGAGGTGCCGTTCGCGCGGATCGTCACCGTCGACCTGAAGACCAAGGCGCAGAAGGAATTCCTGTACCCGCTGGAGAACCCGAAGCAGAACAAGGTCGCGGTCTCGGAGATCACCGCGCTGAGCGCGACCACCTTCCTCGTCGACGAGCGTGACGGCAACCTCGCGCCCCAGTCGAACAAGAAGATCTGGACCATCGATATCGCCGGTGCCACCGATGTCGGCCCGCGGTCGAGCGTGCCCGGCGCGACCTACGACGCGGCCAAGGGCGGCCTGCTGGTCGACGGCAAGCCGTTGGAGACGCTCGTCGGCGTCGTGCCGACCACGGACGCGGTGGCCGCGCTGACCAAGGCGGGCATCACCCCGGTCGCCAAGCAGCGCAACCTGGACCTGTCGGCGCTGGTCGCCGGACTCGACGAGCGGGGCCGGTTCTTCGGCCACGACAAGATCGAGGGCATCGCCACCACCGACGGCGGCAAGACGATCTACATCGCCAACGACAGCGATTTCGGGTTGGCCGCGAGCCAGGGCGAGCAGCCGCCGTTCGGGCTGAAGCCCAAGACGTTGCCCAACGGGCTGCAGGACACCGGCGAGGTGCTCGCGGTCGACACCACCAAGCTGCCCGCCGAGGTGGGCGGCTACACGGTGCGGATCTCGGTCAACTAGTCCACTCGCGCCCCTCCACGAGCACGGCGGCGGCCAGCGCCAGCAGCCACAGCGACATCGACCCGACCTGGATGCGCTGGGCGATGCCGAGAGCGTAGGAACCGGACAGGTTGTCGGCGATCAACATCCAGACGGTCGCCGCCGACCCCACGACGAGCACGACCACACCGAACTCGCGCAGGATCCGCCAGCGGTGATAGCGGTAGGCGGCGGCGCTGAAGGCGAACGCCGCCACCGCGATCGAGGTGACCGCCAGGGAACTGGTCAGCGCGTGCGGCTGATGCAGCTGTGGGAACAGCTCGCTGTTGCCGCCGCACGTGCTGACCGACGGGTCGCAATCGCGCAGCGGGAGCATGGCGTCGGCGATGGTCGACGCGCCGAAGCACAGCAGGGCCATCCACCCGACGGTGGTGAGCGTGCGTCGGCGAAAGACCAGCAGGCCGCCGATCGCGGCCGGGATCAGCAGCAGGCCGACCAGCTTGTCCGCGGTGGCGAACACCTCCCGGTAGGGCTTGCCCTCCGCGTCGAGTTCGCTGAGGAAGGAGTTGACCGAATCGGCCTCGATCGGCAGGACGAACTCCAGCACCCAGGACGAATAGCAGAGGCCGGCGACCGCGATCGCGAGGGCGATCAGCAGTGGGTAGCCGCGGGGTATCCGGGTGGATTCGGGCACATCGACCATTGTGCTGCCCCCGGCGGAGCGTCCGGTTCATCACCCGATCGGGCGCGTCGCCCGCCGCGCACGTGGTTTCATCACAGCGCGCACAGGTTGTTGTCAGGTTCACCGGGCAGGGTGGGTGGCGTAACCAACCAGGAGGATTTCGATGAGCTACGTGATAGCGCTGGCAGGTTTTGCCATGGTCCTGGCGATGGCTGTCTCCGGTTTCGCCGCCGCGAACGCGCCGCGATCGCTGGTCCGGGTGCGCGTGCACAGCGACCCGCGCCGCCGCTGACCCGGTCGTCTACCGCTGCGAGCGAGGTGATCGCTCGCGTATCAGGGCAAAGATCTGCTGGGCGGCGAGATGCGGATCCTCGTGTTCCCACACCCGCACGACCTGCCAGCCCGCTGCCAGCAGCGCGGCGTCGGTGGCCCGGTCACGCGCCACATTGCCCGCCAATTTGTCGGCCCACCACTGGGCGTTGTTCTTCGGATCGGTCGCGTGCACCGGACATCGATGCCAGAAGCAGCCGTCCACGTAGACGGCGACTCGCAGGCGCGGGAACACCACATCGGCGCGCCGGCGCTGGCCTTTGATGGGCGCGCGGTCGACGAAATAGCGCAGGCCCGCGCGATGCAGTTCACGACGGAGGGCCAGTTCCGGTGCGGTATTCGCACGTCGCTGGCGAGACATGCGGGCGCTGGTCGCCGCGTCGGTGACCGGTTTCGCGGCAGGCGGCGGCGCGGCGGGCACGTCCCCACGTCGCGCGTGCCGCCCGGTCATGCCGCCCAGCCGCCCATGCGGTCGAGGTGATCGCGCACATCGTCGAGGAAACCCGGCGGGAAGCGCAGATTGCCCATCTCGGTACGGCGCAGGAAACCGGCCGTGGCGCGTGGCGACAACAGCCGGGGTTCGGCGAGGAAATTCTTCAGATCCTCGTACGGTTCGTGCACCGGCCACGTCGACAGCGGAACCCGGTGCACGACGCCGGCGCGGCCCCACGCCGCGGTCGGCCACGGTGAGCCCGGCCGCAGCGGTTCCCCCACGGTCAGCGGCTCCGACGGCGCGGCCAACCGCTCACCGACCCAGTTGGCCATCCGCACGCTGACCGCGTTGCCCACCAGCTTCCAGCGATGCCCCTGCCGCACCCCGGGCACGTCGAGCGCGGGCGCGGTCCAGTCGGCGTCGAAACCCTGCAACCGCTCGCCGTCGACGATGCCCGGCGTGACGATCTCGCCTGCGGGCAGCCGCACCGCGGGCGGACTCGCGATCCCCAGACCCGACCCGCCCTTGAGCGTCGGCACGGCGTTCACCGCCCAGCCGAGGCCGCGCACGCCTTCGGTCCAGTAGAAGCCGCACGGATCGCGCTCGGGGTCGCCGTACTCGCGCGGGCCCGCGTCGTCGCCGAACAGCACCTCGCGCGGGTCCTCGGTGCGCGAAGCCAGCATCAGCACCCGCTGGCGCCGCTGCGGCAGCCCGAAGGCACGGCCGTCGACGACGCGATAGGCCCACGTGTAGCCGAGTTCCTCCAGTGCGCCGGTGATGTGCCGCATCGCCGCGCCCCGGCCGAGTTGCAGCATGAACGGGACGTTCTCGATCAGCAGCCAGCGCGGTCCGCGTTGCCGCCGGACCAGCCGGAACACCTCGTCGACCAGCCCGGATCGGCGACCGGTGATGCCCGCGGTGCGACCGGCCTGGGACAGGTCCTGACACGGGAAGCCCGCGGCGACCAGTTCGGTTCGGGCGGGCAGGGAGCGCAGCCGGGTGATGTCGCCGTGCAGGGGAGTGTCGGGGAAGCGAGCCGCGAGCACGCCCTGCGCGCCGGGATCGATCTCACAGAGCAACTCGGTCGACCAGCCGTTGCTGCCGAGGCCGAGTTCGAGCCCGCCGATCCCGGCGAACAGCCCGACCATCCGCGTCAACGACCCTCCTGTGTCTGGCGGGCTCGCCGTCCAACGACCCGTCACTCGCGCCTGCGGCGCATTGTATCGGGCGGCCGAACCCCGAGCTCCAGCGGAAAAATCAGTGGCTCGCGACGGTGCTGCGGTGCCACTCTGGAGAGGCCGACTTGTCGGACCCCGGTGCGAACATCACCAGGCGTCCGTTCCGGAAACCAACCATCCAACCGGACACCAAGGGGGAGAGTCTTGTCTGTCACTGTGGAGCTGGCGGCCACCGATGCGGAGGCCGACAGATCGGGGCGGCCGTCGCCGCGGCCGAGCGGTAGATCGCGGTCGCTGCGCCGATTTCTGCCGTACCTGCGGCCCTACCGGGTGCCGCTGATCGGGGCCAATGTGCTCGCGATCGTCACCGCCAGTACCGCCATCGTCATCCCGCTGGTGATCGCCAGGGTCATCGACGGGCCGATCGCGCGGCGGGACTTCGTCGGGCTGCTGCTGCCGGTCGCGCTGATCTTCGTTCTCGGCGGGCTCGAATCCTTCGGCATGTGGGGGCGGCGCTGGCTGGTGTCCAAGCCGTCCACTCTGTTCGAGATCCGGATGCGGGCAAAGCTTTTCGCCCAGCTCCAGGCGCTGTCGATCGGACGCCACGACAACTGGCAATCGGGTCAGCTGCTGTCGCGCGCCATCGACGATCTCTCGGTGCTGCGGCGGTTCGTCGCGTTCGCCGGACCGTTCCTGATCGTCAACAGCATCGTGCTGCCGATCGGCCTGATCGCGCTGTTCGCGATGAACTGGCAAGTGGGACTGATCTTCACGGTGATCTCGCTGCCGCTGACCCTGTTCTGCGTGCGCTTCGTGCGCCGGTTCGAGGTGGCCTCGCGGCGCTCGCAGGACCAGTCCGGTGACCTGGCGACCATCGCCCAGGAATCCGCGCAGGGCGTGCGCGTGCTCAAGGCCCTCGGCCGCGGCCGGTTCTTCGGCGCGCGCTTCACCGCGCTCTCGCGCGAGCTGCAGAAGACCGAGCTGGAGAAGGTGCGCCTGGACGCGACCCTGTGGGCCGCGCTGGTGACGTTCCCGACGATCGCGATCGCGGTGTCGCTCGGCGTCGGCGGGTACTCGGTGGTGCACGGCACGATGACGATCGGCACGCTGGTCGCGAGCGTCACGCTGGCGACCTTCCTGCAGTGGCCGATCATCTGGCTGGGCTTTCTGCTCTCGGAACTGTTCGAGGCGCGCACCGCCGCCGACCGGTTCTGGGAGATCATCGACACCCCGCTCGACATCACCGACCCGGCGCAGCCGGCGAGCCTGCCCACTGGTCTGCGCGGTGAGCTGGTCATCGACCATGTGCGCTTCGCCTATCCGACCGGGGAGGACCGCTCGGACAAAGCCGTGCTGGAAGACATCTCGCTGCGGGTCCGGCCGGGGGAGACGGTCGCGCTCGTCGGCGCGACGGGCAGCGGCAAGACCGCGCTGCTGGAACTGATTCCCCGGCTCTACGACGTCGACGGCGGCAGCATCACCATCGACGGCGTCGACATCGCGACCCTGCGCCTGGCCGACCTGCGCCGAGTGGTGACGGTGGCCTTCGAGGAGCCGGTGCTGTTCTCGGCCAGCGTGCGCGAGAACGTAGCACTGGGCGACCCGCGCGCCACCGACGCCGATGTACGTCAGGCGCTCGACATCGCCCAGGCGAGCGAGTTCGTCGACGCGCTGCCGTGGGGCCTGGACACCAGGATCGGTGAGCAGGGCATGAGCCTGTCCGGCGGCCAGCGCCAGCGGCTCGCTCTGGCCAGGGCCGTGCTCATCGGCGAGGCGTCGGCCGAGCACGGCCGGATCATGGTGCTCGACGATCCGCTCTCGGCGCTGGACGTGGAAACCGAAGAGCGCGTGCAGGATCGGCTGCGCACGGTGCTCGCCGGCGCTACCACGCTGCTGGTCGCGCACCGGCCGTCGACGGCGGCGCTGGCCGACCGGGTCGCCCTGCTGGCCGACGGCCGGATCGTCGCCGAGGGCAGCCACGAGAAGCTGCTGCGCACCAACAGCCGCTACCGCGAACTGATGGGAGGTGAATCATGACCACCGACACCGATATCCAGACCCCGACCGAGCAGACCGACCTGGCGGCGGACTGGCGCGGCATCGCCAAGGAGGACGACGCCGTCACCGGCACCGGAAACCTGGTGCTGGCCGGGCGATCCCGGCGCCTGCTGCTCGATCTGGTGCGCCCCTACCGCAAGCAGGCGGTGCTCACCTTCGTGCTGATCCTGCTCGACAACGCGGCCAAGGTGTCGATGCCGCTGTTCATCGCCTACGGCCTCGATCACGGCATCAGCCAAGGCAGGCAGGGCAATTGGACGCCGATGCTCGCCACGGTGGCCGGGTTCGTGTCGGTCACCGTGCTGGCGGGGTTGACCACGTACTTCTTCCTGCGGGCCTCCGGTTCGCTGAGTCAGCGGGTGCTGTTCGATCTGCGGGTGCGCGCGTTCCGGCACACCCAGCGGCTGAGCGTGTCGTTCCACGAGAAGTACACCTCGGGCAAGGTCGTCACCCGGCTCACCAGCGATATCGAGACCCTGCAGGAACTGCTGGAAGGCGCGCTGAATCAGGCGTTCAGCGCGGTCCTTTCGGTGGTCACCATCGCGGTGCTGCTGGTCTGGCTGGATCCAATGCTGGCCTCGATCGTGCTGCTCGGCTTCGTGCCGCTGGTACTGGTGACCCGGTGGGCGCAGCGGCGTCAGCGGGCCGGTTACCGGCGCACGCGCGGCGCGATCGCCCGCGTCGTCGTGCAGTTCGTCGAGTCGATGAGCGGCATGCGCGCGGTGCAGGCGTTCCGCCGGGAAGACCGCAACCAGGAGGTTCTGGGCAGCGAGGACGACGAGTACCAGCGGGCGACCACCACCGCGATCCGCGGGATGGGCGACTACGTCGGCCTGTCGAATTTCATCGGCAAGGTGACCACGGTGATCGTGCTGCTGGTCGGCGCCTGGCAGGTGATGGAGGGCAATCTCGCGATCGGCGTGCTCGCCGCGTACCTGCTCTACCTCGACCAGTTCTACGGTCCGCTCGACGAACTCGCCCAGGTGTTCAACTCCTACCAGTCCGCCGCGGCGGCGCTGGAGAAGATCTCGGGCGTGCTCGAGGAGGAGCCCGCGGTCGCCGAACCCGCGGATCCGGTCGCGCTGGACCGGGCGACCGGTGCGGTACGGATGGACCGGGTCTGGTTCGGGTACACGGCCGAGTCGCCGGTGCTGCCGGAATTCGACCTGGCCATCCCGGCCGGGCAGGTGGTGGCGCTGGTCGGTGCCACCGGCGCGGGCAAGTCGACGCTGGCCAAGCTGCTCACCCGGTTCTACGACCCGAGCGGCGGCGCGATCACCCTGGACGGCGTCGATCTGCGCAAGCTGGCCGACGCCGAACTGCGCAGGCACGTCGTCATGGTCACCCAGGAGGCGTACCTGTTCTCCGGTACCATCGCCGACAACATCCGCCTCGGCAGGCCGGACGCGACCGATGCCGAGGTCACGGCGGCCGCGCGGGCGGTCGGCCTGGACGCGTTCGTGCGATCCCTGCCCGAGGGGTACGCGACCGATGTGCGCACCAGGGGCGGCAGGCTCTCGGCCGGGCAGCGTCAGCTGGTCGCGTTCGCGCGGGTGTTCCTGGCCGACCCCGCGGTGATCGTGCTGGACGAGGCGACCTCGAGCCTCGACATCCCCGGCGAGCGGCTGGTCCAGCACGCGCTGGAGACGCTGTTGCGCGAGCGTACGGCGGTGATCATCGCGCACCGGCTGTCCACGGTCGCCATTGCCGACCGGGTGCTGGTGCTCGACGCGGGCCGGATCGTGGAGGACGGCTCTCCCGCCGAGCTCATCGCCGGGCGGGGCCGCTTCGCCGGACTGCACGCCGCCTGGCGGGATTCGCTGGTCTGATGCCACCGTGTTGTACAGCAGCGGGGCTGGTGTCGCTTACCGTAGAGAGGTGACGACCCCAGCCCCGGGCCCGGCCGCAGGCCCCACCGAGAACAGACCGGCCTCCCGGTGGCCCGCGGTGCTCACTTGGCGGGCCCACGACAACACGCGGATGGAATCGGTGCGCGTGACGCTCAACGGCAACCGGATCCGGGCGGCGGGCCGGATGATCGGCAGCGCCTGCGGCGAGCACCCGGCCTTCAGCGCGTCCTATGACCTGGTCACCGACGAGGCGGGCGCTACGCGACGGCTGTCGCTGCGTACCACCACCGCCGCGGGCGAACGGCACGCCTCCATCTCCCGGGACGAGGAGGACTACTGGCTCGTCGACGCGGGCGGCAGCCATGTGCGCTCCACCTTCGCCGGCGCGCTGGATGTCGACGTGGTGTTGAGCCCGTTCTTCAACACGCTGCCGATCCGCCGGTTCGGGCTGCAGAACGCGGTCGGCGACGTGCAGGTCCCGGTGGTCTACGTGCGGCTGCCCGATCTGCTGGTGCAGGAGGCCGAGCTCACCTACTCGAGCGCCGCCGACGGCATCAACGTGCTGTCCCCGGTCTCCAGCGCGACGCTGACGGTCGATCCGGAAGGATTCGTCCTGGACTACCCCGGACTCGCCGAACGGGCGTGACGCCGAATCGGCCGGTGTGGGACCGGCTTCCACCGCCCGGCGCGGGCGACCGCGCGCTCGCCGGGTTCACAGTGCGCGCAGCACCCCGCCACGCTGTCCGGCTCGGTGTAGCTCGGTGAGCCAGTCGGCCGCACCCGGGACGATCCCGGTGATCTCCCAGCGCGTGCGCTGCTCGTACGCGGTACGGCCGCGGTAACCCGCCTCGACAACCTCGCCGAGGCTGCCGTCGGCGCGCAGCGCGTCCCTGGCGGTGACCAGCGCGGCGATGGTCTCGTCGAGCACCTGGCCGAGCGCGGTGGCGTTCGGTTCGCAGATGGCGCGCACGAGATCGGGCGCGGTACCGGCGACGCGGGTGCCGTCGCGGAACGAACCGGCGGCCAGGCCGAGCGCGAGCGCCCCGCCCTCGGCGCCCGCCGCGGCCAGCGCCTCGGCCAGCACGTGCGGCAGGTGCGAGATGCGCGCGACAGCCTGATCGTGTTCGTCGGCGACCACCGGAACCACCACCGACCCGCAGTCCAGCGCCAGCCGCACGACCCGTTCCCACGGCTCGACCCGCGTGCCCTCGTCCACGCCGACCGCCCACACCGCGTCGCGGAACAGTTCGGGATCGGTTGCCGCCCAGCCGGATTCGGAGGTGCCGGTCATGGGGTGCCCGCCGACGAAATTCGCCGCCAGCCCGTGCTTGCGGACCGCGTCGACGACCGGGCGCTTGATGCTCACCACGTCGGTCACCGGGCAGTTGGGGGCGAGCGCGGCGATCTCGGCCAGCAGCTGTTCGACCGCGGGCATCGGCACCGCGACCACCAGCAGCGCGTCCTCGCCGGCGGCTCGGCGCAGCACCGCGGACAGGTCGGTCGACACGTCGAAACCATCGCGACGCGCCGCGTCGGCACCCGAGTCCGAGCGGTTGTAGCCGTACGCCGGGTACCCCGCCGCGACCGCGGCGCGCAGCAGTGAGCCGCCGATCAAACCGGTTCCGAGGACGCAGACAGCGGCACGCTGGTCGAGGGTCATCGGAACAGATTGGCACACGAGTTCATCATTACGGGCGGGACAGACTACCGTTTGGTCCATGGCAGCACAGCGCTCGGGCACGAACAGGGCGACGTCGGACGACGACTTCGACGTCGAAGGGTTCGCAGTGGCGGTGGTCCGCGAAGAAGGCACGTGGCGGTGCAGTCCGCTCAGCCACGATGCGCTCCTCGACCTGTCGGTCGCGGAGACGGAGCTGAAGGCATTGCGCAGCTCGGGGGCGGTATTCGGGCTGCTCGACGTCGATGACGAGTTCTTCATCGTGTTGCGTCCGGCGCCGAGCGGCACCCGCCTGCTCGTCTCGGACGCGACCGCGGCGATCGACTACGACATCGCCGCCGACGTCCTCGACGCACTCAATGTGGAAATCCCCGACATCGACCCCGACGACCTCGACGATGTCGAGCCGTGGGAAGAGGGCGACCTGGGCGTGCTGGCCGACCTCGGCCTGCCCGAGCCGGTGCTCAGCGTGATCCTGGCCGAGACCGACCTCTACCCCGACGAGCAGCTCGGCATGATCGCCCAGCGGCTCGGTTTCGCCACCGAATTCGCGGCGGTCCTGGACAAACTGCCTCGGTGACCGACGAGGACATGGTGCGCGCCGCGATCGCGGCCGCCGCCGACGCCGACCCGCGTGATGTGCCGGTCGGCGCCGTCGTCTTCGACGCCGAGGGGCGCGAGCTCGCGC
>NZ_JBCGFB010000006.1:0-74012 GCF_038752175.1 Nocardia sp. No.11
CTCCAGGCCATCGACGCCTGAGCCGGGGTGGAGGTCGACGATGTCAACCTCGATCATCAACTACGGCAACGACACCGGCCGCGGGCGGGCGTGGTGGTACGACACCGAGCTGGTGGCCCTCGATCCCGACTACGCGGCCCTGGTCGCCGAGATCGACGCCATCGGCGCCCGAATGCGAGGGTGTCCGCCCTGCGTGGGTGACTCGCCCGGGTTCCGCCCGAGGCCCCCGGCGCCGAGGCTGCGATCAAGCCGGTGGCCGACGAGACGGGTGGCGCCCACCCAGCGCAGTCCTCCGCCGCTGGAGTAGCCGCTGGTTTCGATCCGACCCTGTTCTCGACGAGGAGGTGATGGGTATCGACCGATTCCCGAAGAACTCTTCCAAGGAGCTCGATCCGACTCCCCTCGAGTCCGGTGGCCGAACCCTGGCGGGGGTTCGGCCACCGGCTCCGGTTCCGTCCGGTGTCTTACCGAAGCCTCTCTGGCCGACCTCGCCGACCAGGAGGCCTTCGTCTTCGACGACGACCCGAGTTGGGCCTGGATGTCACCGCGGTGCACGCGGGCGAATCCGCCCGCGTTATCGACACCCGCTTATCTGTTCGACTGTATCGACCAAGCATGGAGCGTTCCCTGTGCCGACGACGACTTCTCTTGCCTCGCCTGCTGATCCGCATACCCCTCCGGACCCGCACCGGCACCCCGGTGCCGACGCCATCGCCTGGCAGCCCGGCCGAGTCGACTGGTTCGATGCCGAGAAGGGGTTCGGGTTCCTGACTCCCGACCACGGCGGACCCGCGGTGTTCTGCGACTACACCGCCATCGACACCCCCGGCTACAAGACGCTGCACGCCGGGCAGCGCGTGATCTTCACCGCGACCGACACCGGCCGCGGCCCGGAGGCCGTCCGGATCCTGACCTACGACGAGCCTGCCACCGACATCGACGCCATCGCGTCGACTCCGCTGCCGCGGGCCGGCGTGCGGCAGCTGTCGTGGTCACGCCGTACCCGCTGCCGACGAGCACTGGCCGCCTGACCCCTAGCCGATTGCGGTGCGACATGCCGCCGCCCACCCGGTCACGATGACCGCAAGGTCGCAGTGTCGAAACCTGTCGGCGGCGCTCGGTCGAGCTCTGGCATCGGCACGGGACGTCACCCCGCGTAGCGACCCCCGGCAGTGGAGTAAATCTGTTCTGATGAGTGTAGACATTCTCGAGGCAGAGGTATATAGTCGCTGACGTTCCAGTGGAGATCAGATGGCCGGGCAGGCGAACTGCCCGGGTTGACAGTTCGACCGTCCCCTCCGGCGGAGAAGAGAATCCGGTGCACTCGGCCGGACCGCCGGAGGGGGTGAATACCGCAAGACACCGCAGGTAGAACCGACGAAATTGGAGGTGGTGGCCACTGCACAGTCATTTACCAGTCCCGCATCCCGGGAGTTGTCGGATGCGGTGTCTCAGATCGGCCCTTACGGCCGTCGAACTCATGTGAAACCAATCCCTCAGTCGTACATCAAGGCCCCGGCGCCAGCGCGCCGGGGCCTTCCGGTGTCGAAGCCGAGGCGCTTCGTGCGGCACCCGAACATCGACCCCGCCAACCGCCCCGTGCCGCGGACAAACTCGACGACGACACCTACCCGACTTACAGCAGCCGGGATGGGACAGCCGTGCCGTCGAGCAGGTTCCCGCGGCGAGGTGACTGACCTGTACTTCGCCGCCCCGGTCGGCGCCGATGGCTGATTCCGTGGCAGCCGCAGCCGGCATTGCCGGCGCCGTCAACCCCGCAGCATCCGGTCGGCAATGTCGATCAAGACTGGTGAAACGACTCGGATTCGATTGTGCACACGCACTAATGCCGGCATCCACTGCTGGGATCGTGCCGAAGACTCCGCGCTGTGTCATGCGATGTTCTTGTCTGAGGTGCCGGGAGGCTTTCGACACTTCATGGCAATGACGCTGGAGGTTCAATGGGTAAGACGTGGTTGCGGCACTTGACTGTCGCGACGATATCCGCGGCAACTGTGCTGGTCAGTGCCGGTACCGCGGCGGGTGATGCCACCGATATCGCATTCCCTCCAGACCAGAACCAGTTACCGCAACTGCCGGCGGAACCGCAGCTCTACGATCTGCTGCCGATTCCGACGCCCGCGGAAGACCGCTGGTACGACGATCCAGAGGACCTCGCGTCCTACGCGCCGGGGCAGATCGTGCGCACGCGGGAGGTTCAGACTCGCCTGGTCGGCATCCCGTTCCCGGTGTACACCAAGCAACTGCTGTTTCGGTCCAACGACGTCCACGACAATCCGATCGTGACGGCGACGACTGTGATCGTGCCGGGCATTCCGTGGCAGGGCAGTACCCGGCCGGTGGTGTCGTTCCAGGAAGCCATCGACTCCACCGATTCCTCCTGCAATCCGTCCTACACGTTGCAGGTCGGAACGATGAAGGAGTCCGCGCTCGCGATCTACTGGCTGATGCAAGGCTTCGCCCTCAACGTCCCCGACTTCGACGGCAAGTTCAATACGTTCAACACCTACGCCGAGGGCAAGATGGTGCTCGACAGCCTGCGCGCGGTGAAGAACGATGCGGGTCTGGGCCTGACCGATGCCGGCATCGCGCTGTACGGATACTCCGGGGGTGGCTCGGGCTCGATCCGCGCGGCCGAATTGCGCGCGACCTACGCCCCCGACGTGCGGCTGCTCGGCACGGCTATCGGCGGCACCCCCGGCGACCTCACGGCTATCGCGAGGTACGCGGTGCAGCCGCAAAGCGGTCTCGCGGGTATCGGCAATTTCACCATGTGGCTCGGGTTCGCGGCCTTGGCGCGGGAGTATCCGGACGTGTTCCGCCCCGAGGAATTGCTGACCGAGGAAGGCCGGCAACTGCTGCGCGATTTCCAGTCCCGTTGCGTCATCACCCTCGCCCCGTCAGGTATCTATCGCCCACTCGGTGCCTATTTCATGCCCGGCAAATCGTTGGAATCCGAAGCGGCGATCTTGCGAGTGCTGGAAGACAACAGTCTCGGCAAGTACATTCCGGACACCCCGATTCTGTGGTGGCACGGCATCTGGGACGAGGTCGTGCCACCGTCGACAGTGCTGCCGACAGTGGACAAGTACTGGGACAGCGGAGCGAACCTGCGGTTCATCACCGTTCCCCTGCCCGAACACGGGGTGAATGCCGTCACCGGCTGGATTCCGTCGGTAGCGTGGACCAGTGCCGTCTTGCGCGGCTTGCCTCCGGGCCCGACGTTCAATCTCGGGTTCCCCGCACCGCTGCCCGAAGGCTTCCCGGGCGCTTGAGTGAACCGGTCGCCGCTTGGGACCGGTGTCTTAGGAGGGCACATGACCCAGAGGTATTCCCCTGAGCCCGGCGTCGCGCGCGACAAGCGGTGGCAGCAGGTCGTCGAGCGGACGCACGCCAAAGCGGCCGGCTTGGCCGCCACCCTCAAAACCGATGATCTGCTGCCACACTCCATGCTGGACGCGGACTTCGTACCGAGTGTCCAACTCAACATCGCACTGTTCTTCCAGTCGCTCACCATGGACCACGAGCTGTCCAGAGACGACACGCGCCCGATCGTCGAGCGGGCGATGCGGCTGGTCCGTGACGGCATGTCGCTCGAGGAGATCCTGACCAATTATCGCGTCGGCACCGCGTTCCTGTGGAGTCAGTCCATCTCGGCCCTCGAACCGGACGAGTACCCGCTGCTGCCGGAACTCGGGCTGCGCCTGACCAACTACCTCAACCTGGTGGTCACCCATATCGCCACCGTCCTGATCGAGGACAGTCGCCAGCCACGCTGGGACATCCTGGAACGTCAGGGCGAGATCGCCGCCGACCTGCTGGCTGGACGCGAGGTCAGTGGCGGGACAGGCGCACCCGAAATCCCTATCGCGGAGGCGTTTCTCGTTGTCGCGGTACGGCTCGGTGAACCCGCGCCCGGCACTCTCACCGCTCTGCGTAACCGGCTGGGGCTGCTCCCAGGTACATTCCTCTACCGCGACAACGGCGGCTGGATCGCGCTCGTCCCTCTGCGTCCGGCCGACGAAGACGATCCAGCGGCCGCGCTGTCGAGTCGAATCGGTTTGTCCAACAATGCTATTCAGCCTGAATGCTGGATCGGAGTCGCGACCGCACGCACCCGGGCGGACATCCCCGGGGCGTACACCGAAGCGCAGACCGTCGCCGAGACCGCCCGCGCCCTGGCCCGGCCCGAAACGATCTGCACCCGAAGCCACATGATGTTCGAATACTCCGTGGCAGCGGGTGGAGCCACCCTCCCCGCCCTGGCCGCGCTGCTCGATCCGCTCGCGGACCATCCTGCGCTGCTGGAGACGCTCGATGTGTTCATAGACCGCGAGTTCAACCACAATGCTGCCGCCCAGGTGCTGTTCATCCACCGCAACACAGTCACCTATCGGCTCTCCCGCATCGCCGAACTGAGCGGCTACGACCCGCTGCTGCCCAGTGGCGTTTCCACTCTGATGGCCGCGCGGGTCGCCCAGCGCATCGTCACCTACCCTGCGCGCACCGCGGATCCTCCTCGGCGCCGCGCCGATTGATCTCGGGATTCGGATTCACAGCCCTCCCGGAGCACGCCCAGTTCTCCGCGGCGAAGCCGACTGCTTCGTCGTCCGCGACCGCAGTCGTCACCAGCGACGTCGACGTCGGTGTCTGCTGACGTGCCCCACCAACCATCCAGGATGAGCACATCGGGCGGTGGGTGGTTGTGCGTCGCGACATTGTCTGTGGAGATCTTCGATCCGGCCCAGCTGCACGGCCCGACGGCTGTGAGCATCGAGCGGAAACTCGCGTTCGCCGAGTCTTGTCGAGCCCCGTCGACGGCCGCCGGCGGGCGCAGTCGAACTCGGACGACGCATTTTGCCGCCACGTCCGGTCGGGGTGGCCTCTTCGCCTGCGGCGGCGGCGAGCGGCACAGCCCGAGCGATCGGTAGTAGTCGAGGCGCTGATGGGCTTGCCGGGGAGTGTTCGGCACGCATTGGTGGCTACCGGCCCTCCTGGGCCGATTCGTCCCCCTGGAGTGGTAGAAGTCGACCAGTCGAAGTTCACCATTGACAGCGGGTGTCTTAACTGTCAATGTGATGCGAATCCAGAGGCAGTCCAAGGGCTGGTACGAGAACGCGGTGCAGGTAGCTGCGCAGCATCTCGGGCGAGCGGGATCGGGCGCTCTCAATGGTCAGCAGCGAGAGCTCGAAGCGCAGATAGGTCTCGGTCATCTCGTCGAGGAACGGCTCTCGCTCAGGCAAGTAGGACAGGATCGGTTCAAGAAAATGCCGGACAGTTGCGATGACGTCGGGTTCGAGCGCATGCGCTCGGGTCTGTGGCCAATCCAAGACGGGGATCAGCGGCGAGATGGCCGGATTGCGTCGGAATTCTGCCATTGCGGCCAAACAGAGTTCGACCACGAAAGCCGCGGCCGTGGGCTGGGTCCGCGCCGTGGCGAGGATGCGTTCGGAGGCGGCCGTCGCCGCGGTCTGCACGGCTTCGAGAATGATGTCTTCGCGGGTCGTGAAGTGGTTGTAGACCGTCTGGCGAGATACCCCGGCCTCGCGGGCGATCGCCGTGATCGACGTCCGGTCGACACCGAATCGCTCCAGGCATCGCGACGCTGCCTCGATGATGCGATCTCGCGGATCCTGCGCGGTGGAACCGGTCGGCACACGCCACGGGACACGGCGCGGCACGGCGTTCTCGGTCATGCTTCCCCTTCCACCCCGTACCCGGCGGGGTCTCGGCGGCGGTCTCGAAGTGTCGAACGGCGTCTTCGATTGCTGATGTCGTTGCGCAGGGAGAGTATCTGATGGGGTTCTTCGAGCAGGAAGTCCCGAAGATCGACTTCGAGCAGTGGAGCAAAGGCACTCGCGCCGAGAAGATCATGCCGATGGCCCGGCATTGGGCCGAGGTCGGTTTCGGAACACCCGTCGTGCTACACCTGTTCTACGTCGCGAAGATCGCGCTGTATGTGCTCGCGGCGTGGTTGATCATGCTGACCACCGACGGTATCGACGGCTTCACCGATGTCGCAGACTGGTACGCCGAGCCGATCGTGTTCGAGAAGGCCGTGCTGTACACGATGCTGTTCGAGGTCGTCGGCTTCGGCTGCGGCTTCGGCCCGCTGAACAACCGGTTCTTCCCGCCGATGGGGTCCATTCTGTATTGGCTGCGTCCCCAGACGATTCGCTTGGCGCCGTGGCCGAACCGGATCCCGCTGACCGCGGGCGACAGCCGCACGCTGTGGGATGTCGTGCTGTACGCGGCGCTCCTGATGGCACTGGTGACCGCGTTGTTCTCCGACGGCACCGGCCCCGTCCAGGCGCTGGGCACCGACATCGGAGTGCTGCCCGCCTGGCAGATCTGGACGGTGCTGGGACTGCTGGCGGTTCTCGGCCTGCGAGACAAAGTCATCTTCCTCGCTGCCCGAGGCGAGGTGTACGGGTCGTTCACCGTGGCCTTCCTGTTCGCGAGCTACGGCGTCGACATGATCCTCGCGGCCAAGCTGGTCTGCGTCGTCATCTGGATGGGCGCGGCCACCTCCAAGCTCAACAAGCATTTCCCTTTCGTGATCTCCACGATGATGGCCAACAATCCGGTCTTTCGACCGCGATGGATCAAACGGCGATTCTTCGTGCGCTTCCCCGATGACCTCCGCCCGAGCTGGATCGCGAGGTGGTTGGCGCATCTGTCGACCGTTGTCGAAATGGTGGCACCCGTCGGACTGCTGCTCTCGCACGGTGGCTGGCCGACCTGGGTCTTCGCGATCATCATGCTGGGTTTCCACTTCGGAATCCTGTCCTCCATTCCCATGGGCGTGCCGCTGGAGTGGAACGTCTTCATGATGTTCGCCGTGCTGGCGCTGTTCGTCGGGCAGGCACCCGTCGGACTCGGCGATATGACCACCCCACTGCCTCTGCTTCTGCTGGGGGTGTTGGTGTGCATCGTCATCATCGGAAACCTCTTTCCCCGCAAGGTGTCTTTCCTTGCGGGGATGAGGTACTACGCCGGCAATTGGGATACCACCCTGTGGTGCGTGAAGCCGTCGGCATCGGCAAAGATCGAAAAGAACGTGGTGTCGATCGCGAGCATGCCTGCCGCGCAGTTGGAGCGCTTCTACGGCAGCAAGGAGGCCGCGCAGATTCCGATGTACATGGGATACGCCTTCCGTGCCTTCAACACCCACGGCAAAGGGTTGTTCACCCTCGCGCACCGGGCGATGGCCGGGCTGAACGAGGACGACTACGTGCTCGTCGACGGCGAACGCATGGTATCCACCGTGCTCGGCTGGAACTTCGGCGACGGCCACATGAGCAACGAGCAGCTCGTCGCCGCGCTGCGGAAGCGCTGCGGATTCGAGCCGGGTGAAGTGCGCATCGTGATGCTCGATGCCCAGCCCATCCATCGGCAGCGCCAGCAATACCGCCTCGTCGATGCGGTCTCCGGTGAGTTCGAACGCGGCAGTATCGATGTCGCCGACGTCGTCGATCGTCAGCCTTGGGACGATACGGTGCCGGTGTCGGTCGCGTGGAGTCTGCGCTGATGTCGAGCGCACTGGTCGTCGGCTCGGGTCCCAATGGGCTGGCCGCGGCCATCACGCTCGCCCGGGCCGGCGTGCGGGTCACGGTCGCCGAAGCCGCCGACACCATCGGCGGCGGATTGCGGTCCAGCGAACTGACGCTTCCTGGACTACTGCACGATCACTGCGCCGCGATCGTGCCGAGCGCCGTCGGGTCGCCGTTCATTCAGTCGCTGGATCTCGAATCCCACGGGGTGCGGTGGGCTTGGCCGGACATCGATCTCGCCCACCCGCTCGACGGCGGAGGTGCCGGGCTGCTCTACCGGTCCATCGACCGGACCGCCCGGGAGCTGGGCGTCGACGGGCGTGCCTGGCGCGCGCTGATGGGCAGACTGAGCCGCGACTACGACACGCTCGCACCCGACATCTGGGCGCCGATGGTGAAGGTACCCGGTCGTCCCGTCGAGTTCGGACTCTTCGCGGCCGCGGGCATCGTGCCCGCCACCGTGCTGTCACAGGCCTTCCGAACTGCTGAAGCCCGAGCCCTGTTCGCGGGCAACGCCGCTCACGCCTGGACGCCGCTGACTCGTCCGCCGACCTCGGCGATCGGACTGATGTTCGGCGCCGTGGCGCACAGGCACGGGTGGCCCTGCGTGGTCGGCGGAACGGGACGGCTGGCCGACGGCATGGCCGGTGTGCTGCGCGCACTGGGCGGTCGCATCGAAACCCGGTGTGTCATAAAAGAAGTACACCAACTGACCGGTTTCGATTACGTGATGTTCGATACCGGTCCACAGCTGCCGCTGCGGCTCCTCGGTTATCGCCTGCCGGGGCGTGTACGGCGCGCGCTACGCCGACATCGCTACGGCGCGGCGGCCTTCAAGGTCGACATGGCTGTTCACGGCGGGATTCCCTGGTCCAACCCCGCGGTCGGAGCCGCGGGGACCGTTCATGTGTGCGGAAGCTACGAGGAGGTCGTCGCGGCCGAGCGGAACACCTTCCGAGGCGTGATGCCGGAACGTCCGTTCGTCCTGGTCGCTCAACAGGCCGTCATGGATCCCAGCCGTGCGGTCGGTGACATGGTGCCCATCTACGCCTACGCGCATGTGCCGCACCGATACGACGGCGATGCGACGGCGGCCGTCATCGGCCAGATCGAACGGTTCGCGCCCGGCTTCCGGGAACGTATCGCCGCCATCCACGTCAGCACTCCGCGGGAGCTGCAGCGCTCGAACCCGAACTATGTCGGCGGGGACATCAACGGCGGAGCCCTCGACCTGGTGAATCTCATCGCTCGCCCGAGGCTTTCGCTGGATCCGTACTGGCTCGGTGTCGACGGCCACTACCTGTGCTCCTCCTCGACACCGCCCGGTACCGGGGTGCACGGCATGTGTGGACATCTCGCCGCGCTGTCGGCGCTTCGCCGCGACTGTCACGCCCCACGTCGGCGGTGACACCGTCACGGCGGGGCTCCGGTTGCTGGGGGCAGGCGTTCGGCTGCTGCATGGCTGGTCGACACCGCCCTGGTCACCATGGTGCTGCCAAGGCAGCGGACGCTGCCCAGGAGATGGGCGTGCTGACGCTCGCCGGCGCGGGGCGGGTCGCCGGGCAAGCACGTCGGCACACCGAACGGCCGCGTAGCTGTCCACGGTGCCGATGCCCGGACTGCCGGTTCGCGGCGGTGGTCGCCGCGCGCCCGCGCCGCGTATATTTCAGGCGATGCACGCGCCGGACGAGCGACAGCCATTGATCTCGCGGTGGTCCGGCATCGGGCGCTTGCGTCCCGGTGTGCTCGAGATCGAGGGTCCGTTGGGAAGTCTGCCCGCCCATTCGCACCACTCCGTGCAGGTGGCCGTCGCCCATCGGGGGACGTTCGTCGTCGAGGATCCCCAGGGCCGTCAGCGGCGGACCACCGCGGCGATCGTTCCCGCCGATCAGTCGCACGCGTTCAGCGCCGTCGACGCCTGGGGCGTCGTGGCGCACGTCGAGCCCGAGTCGTGTCTGGGCGCCGAGCTGATCGCGCTGGTCGGCGACCCGTCCCACGCTCACGCCTGGGATCACGCGGGACAGACCCTGATCGACGGTCACAGCGCGTACGTGGAAGGGCGTCTGCGCCCTCCCGGACACACCTCGCTCCCGCTGCATCCGGGAGTCGTCGCCGCGCGCACCCGCCTGCAGGCCGAGCTGGACTCACGCCCCATTCGGCTTCGCGACCTCGCCGCGAGCGTTCATCTGTCGGAGAGCAGACTGGCCCACCTCTTCGCCCAGGAGCTCGGAATCACCTTCCGGGCTTACGTGCGATGGCTCCGGCTGCTCCGGGCGACCGCGGCGGTCGCGCAGGGCCGGACGCTCACCGACGCGGCTCACCTGGCCGGGTTCACCGACAGCTCCCACCTCACGAGGACGTGTCGCCGCACCTTCGGCGGCCCGCCCACCGCGTTCGGCACGATCCGTTGGGAGATCCTGCCGATCTAGCAGGTTGGTCCAATCCTGGAGCAAGGGGAAGCGGCGAGGCTCGAGCAGACCGGAAAGGAACTGCTCGTGAACAACGCACCCATCGTCGACTCCTTTACGCCGGACGGCGTCGGCCCCCGACTCACCTCGCACCGCTGGGCCCCGAGCGGGCCTGCGCGGGCCAGTGTCGTCCTCTTGCACGGTCTCGGCGAGCACGCCGCCCGCTACGACCGCACGGCTCGATCGTTCACCGCGGCCGGCTTCTCCGTGCTTGCCATGGACTACGAAGGATTCGGGCGATCCGAAGGACGCCGCGGCGACGTCCGATACCAGTCGACGGCGCGGGCCGTGGACCATCTGATCGCCCACGAGCGCAGGCGAACGGGCGGCGCGCCGGTCGTGCTGTACGGCCACAGCCTGGGCGGGCTCTACGCGTTCCTCTACGCGGCGGACCGGCCGGGGACGGACGTGGCCGCGGTCGTGGCGACCGGACCCGCTTTCGACTCGGAGCTGCGGAAGCAGCGTCTCAAGCTGGCTGTGGTCAGGAGCCTCGGACGCACCTTCGCCACCCTGACATTGCCGAACGGGCTGCGGTTCGAGCGTGTCAATCGCGACCCCGACGTCGTCGCCGAACGGCACGCCGACCCCTTGGTTCATGGGCGGGCGACGGCACGCTTCGCGATCGACGTCGTGGCACAGATGGATCGCGTGGCATCGGCTGCCACCCGAGTCGCCGTACCGCTCCTCGTGGTTCACGGCGACGCCGATCTGATCAATCCGCTCTCCGCCAGCCGCCGGGTGGTCGACCGCGTGCCATCGGCGACGCTGATGACCTGTCCGGGCGTCTACCACGGGGTGGAGGATGAACCAGAGGGGCCGGCCATCCTGGCCGACGTCATCGCATGGGTCGACCGGACGCTCGGCGGCGGGAAGTCCGACGCCGAGCGTCATCCCGGGTGACCCCGAGACAGTTCACGCTTGCTGCTGCGCGCGAACGGTTTCGGGGTCCGGGCTGGTCGTCGAAGGTACGGTGCGGGGCCAGCTCCAGGCGTACCGCAGGATGAGGCCGAGAAGGATCAGTTCCAAGACGATGCCGAGGCCGTAGAAGTACAGCCAGGACGCGCCCACCACGTTGAACACCGTGACGGGGACGTAGAGCGAAGCCACGACGAGGTTCGCGACACGGTTCACCCCGGCGGGCAGCGTCATCGACAGCACGACCATGAAGATCGGGACGGCCAGGAGGGTCAGCGCCGAGGTCGAAAAGGTCTGGGAGAGAGCGAACTCGAAGACCCTGCCGTCGAGGATGTCCTGCACGACGCCGGGCGTGAAGAAGTTGAGGATGTCCACGTAGGCGTACAGGAACATGAAGCTCGTCCACGCGGCGGCGAGCTTGGCTCGCACCGGCATCGGCTGGGCGTCCAGGGTGGTGGTGGGTTGCGGTGTTCTCATCATGGGCTCCGTTGTGGGACGGGTAGGTAGGTCCACGATCGCTGAGCCCGGCGCCGGGCACACCGGCCCGGAGGCCGGAGTTCACCTGGCCGATGGCATGGTCTGGGTCTCGTACTTTCGGCGGATACGCCGAGGCACTCCGATCCCTAGGCTGGAGCCGTGGTCACCGTCCGTCGCTCCCTCTGGCATGAGCCGCGGCCCGGAGGCGCCCCGCCTATCGGTCGTCTCGACTGGCTGCTGGTGGGGGTGTTCGCGGCCGCCACCCTGGTCGAACTCGCCCTTGCGCCGGGCTCTGCTTGGCGACCCCTTGTCGCGGTGCTCGCCCTGGGGCTGATGCCCGCCCTGCTCTGGCGGCGAATCCGCCCCCTGTCGGCCGCCCTGGTCGGGTGGGGCATCGCGGGGCTGCTCTCGATCCTGCAGCTGACGGCCGATGCCGGGGACCTCGCCCGCTATTCCATGATGGCCGTCTTGATCCTGCTCTACTCGCTGGTGCGGTGGGGTTCGGGACGGGAGATCGTCGTGGGCACGGCGTTCGTGGCAGTCGTCGTCGCGCTGGGGATGTACGCCTCCTCCGCGGGCTTGGCCGATGTTTTCGGCGGAACCGTCCTCGTGCTGTTGTTCGTCGCCCTGGCGGCGGTGTTCCGCTACCGCGCGGACCTCTGGCATCGCCAACAGCGCGAGATCCGCAATCAGGAGCGGGTGGCGCTGGCGCGCGAGCTGCACGACACCGTGGCCCACCACGTCTCGGCCATCGCGGTGCAAGCACAGGCCGGTGGCGTGGTCGCCGCCGTGCAGCCGGAGAAGGCCGTCGAGATCCTGGCCGCGATAGAGTCCGAAGCGTCGCGAACTCTGGCAGAGATGAGGTCCATGGTGCGGGTGCTGCGTGCGGACGAAGCCGTCGCCTACGCACCGCAGCTGGGTGTCGCGGACCTGCCTGCGCTGGCGCGCGCCGACGCGACGCTCACCGTCGAGGTCTCGCTGGACGGTTCGTCGACCCGGCTGGCACGTCCCGTGGACGCCGCGCTCTATCGGCTCGCGCAGGAGTCGCTGACCAATGCCGTACGGCACGCCCGGAGCGCGACCCGCGTCGCGATCGACGTCCGCCGCGACGGCGACACCGTCAGGCTGCGGGTCAGCGACGATGGACAGACCGTGCCGGGGCCGGTCCCGGCACCTGGATTCGGTCTGCTGGGCATGGCCGAACGTGCCCAGCTCCTGGGCGGGTCGCTGTTCGCGGGGCCGGGGCGCGACGGTGGTTGGGTGGTCGAGGCGGTCCTGCCCGTGGACGCGCCGGCATGAGCATTCGTGTGGTCGTAGCCGACGACCAGGACTTGGTCCGGACCGGGCTGGTGATGATCCTCGGCGCGCAACCCGACCTAGAGGTCGTGGGGGAGGCGGCGGACGGGCTCGCAGCGCTCGACCTGGCGACTCGGCTGCGTCCCGATGTCCTGCTGGTCGACATCCGGATGCCCGGGCTCGACGGCGTCGAGGTGACGCGACGCCTCGCCGGGCCGGGCGTCCCGGACCCGATGGCGGTCGTCGTGATCACCACCTTCGACCTCGATGAGTACGTTCTCGGCGCCCTACGCGCCGGCGCCCGCGGCTTCCTGCTCAAAGACGCCGGGCCGGAGCTGCTCGTCCAGGCCATCCACGCGGCGGCCAACGGGGACGCCCTGATCGCCCCCAACGTCACCCGCCGGCTGCTGGCGACCTTCGCCGGCCAGGCGCCGGTGGTACCGGTCCAGCCCATCGACCCGCTCACCGAGCGCGAGGAGGAGGTGCTCGCGCTGGTGGCGCGCGGGCGGACCAACGCCGAGATCGCCATCGAACTCTTCGTCGGGCTGAGCACGGTCAAGACCCACGTCGCCTCGTTGATGAGCAAGCTCGGCGCCCGCAACCGCGTCGAGATCGCGATGTGGGCCTACGACACCAGACGCGGGCGAGCCGAATAGCGGGTGCGGAGGACGTCGGGTAGGGGATTTTTCAGGGTAGATTTCCGGGGCTTTCCGGGATTCGAAGTCCGAAACCTGTTGCTACGGTCCGTGCATGAACCATGATGCGTGCTTTTCGACAACGAATTCTGGTCGGTGTAGCCCATTGTCGACGCCGGGGCGAGGACGGGTAGGGCCGGATCGTGTTGCCAGAGGCGGCGGGCAGCCATGACGACAATCCGTGCGCGCGGCAATTCGACCGGATCGACTTTCACCGATGTCGCGTGGTTCTTCGGGATCGCCATTGTCCTGTGCTACACGCTGTCCGTTCCGATGGTCTTTCGGCTCGTCTCCACGGATTTCAACAACCTGATCGTTCCGATCCTGCAACTGACCCCGCTACTCGCCGCGATCATCCTGTGGCTCGTCCGGCGACCCGGAACGTTCCGCGAGACATTCGCCACCGGGTGGCGCGACACACCCACGTGGGCCGGCATCGGCATCGGTCTCATCGCCGCCATCGCCGCCATTCAGGCGGGCATCGCAGTGGCATCGGGGATCTGGCCGCTCAATCCGCTCGACGAGATCTTGGCGGCGACAGTATGGGTCGTTCCGGTCTTCGTCCTGCAGTCGGTCTTCGCTGTCGGAGAGGAATTCGGCTGGCGCGGCTGGCTGGCGACCCGCGCCGCGTCCTGGGGATTCTGGCCGCTGGCCCTGGTCAGCGGTGCGGTCTGGATCGTCTGGCACCTGCCGGTGATCGCTGTCATCGGAGACCGCCCACCGGCGGACCTCGTCATCTATTTCGCGGGCATGCTGCCGTGGGCGCCGCTGCTGCTCGCGCTTCGTTGGCGGTCGGGGAGTGTCTGGCCGGCGGTCATGACGCACGGAGCGATCAACAGCGTCCGGGTGTACCTGCTGCAATCGGTCCCCGACGCGACAGATCACCTGCTCATCGAAGTGATCGGCTGGGTGCTGACACTCGCCGCCGCGCTGTGGCTGATGCGCGCGAACCCGGCGCCGGTAGTCCAGGGAGCTGTCGAAGCTCGCGCCCAGCTCGGCGGCGGCGAAGAGCGAGTATCTCGATGATCCTGACCAGGCCTGCGGTGTGAGTGCCGTTCGCCGGCGAGCAACGTGGCTTGGAAGAGGTTCCCGCCGATGAAGCGATGCGGGTCAATGCTCACCGCAGGTGTGAGCGCCAACGGGCTTGCAGCCGTGCGGATTACGTTCGGCAGCGGTCCCTGGTCGGCTGACGATTCCGCAGACACGGGTGGTGCTTGCCGGGGAGTTCGGGAGTCGGGTGCGAGACCGAAAGTCGCGGAGGCGGTGGTGGTGTCGCTCGCCCCGACGATGTTGTCGGCGCCCCAGTGCGCCAAGGCTCGGATGGCGGGGAGAAGGGCGCGGCCGGAGTCGGTCAGGTGGTATTCGTGCCGCGGTGGGTGCTGTTGGTAGGCGACGGTGTGGACCAGCCCGGCGCGCTCGAGCCGGCGGAGCCGGTCGGCCAGCACGTTGGTCGTGATCCGTTCGGGGGAAGCCAGGAACTCGCTGTAGCGGCGTTTGCCGCCGAGGAGGTCGCGGATCATCAGCAGGGTCCAGCGGTCACCGACCAGGTCCAAGGCGGCGGCCAGCGGGCAGGGGGGAGCGTAGGGGATCCGTCGGTTCGACCCCGATGTCGTTGAGGGCCAAGGTGATTGCTTTCACAAGAGTGTCTTGTCTGTTGCAAGTAGGTCTACAAGGCTGTCACTTGCAAACTGCAAGTCCGAGCGATTCCTGATCTGCCTCGACCAGGTGCAGGCCGATCAGTGGGGTTTGGCCACTCCCTGCCCGGAGTGGGAGGTCCGAGCGCTGGTCGACCATGTGACGGCCAACCATGAGCAGATGGCTCGCCGACTGCACGGGCGACCGATCCCAGGATCGGCGGACGGGCCGGTGGCCGCCTGGTCGCGGGCTTGTGTGGCCGTGCAGTCGGGTTGCTGCTGCCGCAGGTGCTGGAGCGGTCGGCGCCGTAGCTGTCGCCGTTCGGCGGTCAGGCTACGGTCGTGACTTGGCTCGGGTGCTCACGGTCGATTTGATCACGCACACATGGGATCTGGCGCGTGCGGTGGGCGCGCAGGACACGATGGACGCCGAGGTCGTGGCCGTGGTCTTGCCGGTAGTGGAGCTGATCGGTCCGCTGCTGTCTGCGTCCGGCGAGTTCGGATCGCCGATCTCGGTTCCGGAAACCGAAAGTGCGCAGCGACGCCTGCTGGGTCGCCTCGGCAGGGCGTCTGGCTCGGTGTAGTACCAGGCCAGAAAGCTGCGTGGCCGACGCGACGCACGCTCAGCCGGTCTCGGTGTCGGCCTTCGAAGTCGATGACATCGCGGATGTTGCGGCCCGTATTTCTTCGTACGCCTCGTCGAGCCGCAGCTCGCCCGGCCGGTTGAGCTCGAGCCGCATCGGAAACTCGCTCTACCGGCCCGCCGCCACCCGCGTCGGGGTAGGGGTCGCGCCGAGGTCGGTGGCCAGGGCGAGCCGGTCGGCGCGGACACCGATGGCGATGATCGTGGTCGTCCCCGCGATGCGCGCGCCTTGCGCGGCGTTGAGACCCACACCGCCGCAACAGACGACCGCGACAGCGTCACCGACCCGCATCCCACCGGTCTTGATCGCGCCCCCGAATCCGGTGAGCACTCCGCAGCCGAGTAGGTCGGCCGAAGCGATCGGCACCTGGTCGGAGACGCGGATGGTCGCTCCGGCGGGCACGGCGGTGCGCTGGGAGCCATCGCCGACCTCGGTGGCTACCCCGGCGCCTTCGTGACCCGGCACCAAAGGCAGTGGCGCGGGGAGCTTTCCGGAGAAGACGCCCGCACCGGGGTGACAGACGGCGGTCGCTCGGACGTCGACGACGACCTCTCAGGGTCCGGGTGCGCCGAGCTGCGCAGCCCGTCGGTGTTCGTCGATGACCCCGATCGCCACCTCCGCGCGTAGTGGATGGAATCGACTCCGGACTCTCGGTCTGGGGTCTCGCCGGCGTCGGTGCGGTCGCGCATCGTCTCGCGGCTCGCTTCCACGTCCGAGAACGCAGTTCCTGACGAGGAGCTGGTACGCGATCGGCGTGGCGCTGGTCTGCCGGGGAAACAGTCGGCCAGCGGTGCGGTAGAAACGAGCTATGACTGAGACCGCTTCGGATTCTGTCACTGTCAGTACCGCCGCTGAGCTCGCCGCCGCCATCGACGCGGGTGCGGCCGAGATCGTGATCGCGGGCACGATCGTCGGGTCACCCTCGATCACGCTTCCGGCGGGCACCACCCTGTGTGGTGGTGAGTTGGTGTTTCTCGGGAAAGGCGTCCGGTTGACCCGGGACAACACCCTGCGCGATATCACGATCACGACCACGAGCTACGAGGTCGCGGTCTACAACGACACCTCGGTTCCGGATGCGGGGACACTGCGCCTGCAGAACGTCACCACCGTAGGCCAGGTGTATCTCTCGGCGGAGGCGGACACGACCCGGATCCGAGTCGAGACGATGGGGTTGCATGTCCGAGACGCCGACGTCCGCGGGCGCGCCGAGCAGCCCCACGGTTTCGGTGTCGACGTTCTGCAAGGCGGACTGACTTTGTGGAACCGCCAGAAGGATCCCGCGTCGTCGTTCACCGCCACCTTGCGCGGAGTATCGATCGGCACCGACCGGACCCCGGTCCAGGGATCAGGGGTGTTCGTGGCCGGATACGGCGACCGGGACGGCAAGGGTATCGGCGGCCGTTTCACCGCCGACCTGATCGAGACGGGCGCAGTCGTCACCGACGGTGGAATCGCGCCCGGGACACCCGACAAGATCAGTGGCGCAGTGTTCGTTGTGTCCGGCGCGATCGTGGACAGGGTGGAAAACACCGGGCCGGTCACCACCCATGGGCAGAACGACATGGTCCTCGACAACTGGGGTCGGGTGACGGAGTGGATCGCCGGCGCCGAGATCACCTCGACCGGCCCTTCCGGTATCGGATTCGTGAACTTCGGCCACCTCGACACACTCGATCTCCAGGCGCCGATCCTGACCACCGGCCCCGGCGCTCGCGGATTCAACCTCTACGACGGCACGCTCGCGACAGCGACTTTCCATTCGATCAAGACCACCGGCGACGGTTCGATCGGCATCCAGATCAGCAAGCCACTCGGATCGCTGACCGTGCACCACGACGTCGAAACCACTGGCGGAAAGGGTTTGAGCCTGGTCCGTGGAGTCCAGGTCACGCTCGAAGCGATCGCCTTCTCCGTCAAATCAGGTGGCACGATCGACTCTGTGCGCATCGGCGGCTCCCTGCGTACCCACGGTGACAACGTGGTAGCCCTCGAGGTCGACAAGGGCGCAACGATCAAATCCTTGACCGTGGGCGGTGCGGTCGAAGCCTTGGGTGCCGGCTCGGCGGCGACCTCTATCGCCGGGAGCGTCGCGGAAGGTCCGGCCGAGCCGACTTCGCGGCTCAGCTCCGAGGACTGATTCCCCGTCGGGGTCCAGCGCGTTCACCGATTGGCGGCCGGTACCGCCGCGAGGCTTTCTTGCAGGTCCTCGACGAAGAATTCGGGAACCTCGAGCGACGGGAAATGGCCCCCGGCGGTGGGCGTCGTCCATCGGACGATCTGACGGTACCGCTGCTGTGCCCAAGGGCGCGGACAATCGTCGGTATCGCGGGGATACATGGTGAGGGCCGACGGGACCTCGACCCGGAGTTCGGGGTCGAGCGAGTTGTGACTTTCGTAGTAGATGCGGGCCGCCGACGCGCCGGTGCGTGTGAGCCGCCAATACAGGGTGACATCGTCGAGGACGCGGTCTCGGGAGATGGGCTCGAAGGGGCTGTCCTCGGTATCGCTCCACTCGGCGAATTTGTCGAGGATCCAGGCGAGTAGACCCACCGGTGAGTCGACGAGCGAGTAGCCGATGGTCTGTGGTCGGGTGGCCTTGGCGTATGGACTCGGGGTGGACTCCTGCACCACCGCCCAGCTCGACCGTGCTCGGGAACTGAGGGAGTCGATTCACGTCGCCGCGACAGCGGCCGCGATCCGCGACGTCCTTCCCGTGTCCGCGGTCCAGGTCATCAATGACTTCAGCGTCCAGGGACGGGCCTCGGCCGTGCTGACGGCCGAGGGTAACCGTCGGTGGCAACTCGGCTCGGCTTCGGGCGTCGACGGTGCCCTGGGTGTCATCGCCGCCGACGCGATCAGCATCATCGCCGGTGAGCGAGACGGGAGATTGGCCTTGTGCGCAGCGCCGACCTGTCGGGCAGCCTTCTTCGACACCAGCCGGAGTCGCACCCGCAAGTGGTGCGATATGAACACCTGCGGGAATCGCGGAAAGAAGGCACGCTTCAACGCCAATCCGCGTAAATAGTCAGAGGCTGAACACAATTCGAGGGTTCGAACGGCGGCGCGCCATCCTCGGTTCTACATTGCGGGTAGTTGCTCGCCTCGGACGACCTCGATGTCGAGTTCGATCTTGACGGTGGTGCCGACGGCGGCCACTCCCGCGCGCACGACCGCGCTGTAGTCGATCGCGAAATCGTTGCGGTGCAACAGTGTTTCGGCGTGGAACGCCGCACGTACGCCGCCCCACGGATCTTCCCCGAAGCCGCCGTAGGTCACCGCGAGATCGATCGGGCGACGCTGTCCGTGCAGGGTCAGCTCGCCCGGCATCACCCAGGTGTCGGCACCGGTGCGGTGAAACCCGAGACCGGTGAACGTGATCGTCGGATAACTGTCGACATCGAGGAATTCCGGTGAGCGCAGGTGATCGTCACGCATCGAGACACCGGTGTCGATGCCCGCCGCTTTGATCTCGGCGTGCCCGGTGGACCGCTCGAACGGCTCGGCGATATCGAGCCGCCCGCTCACCTCCGCGAATCGGGCCTTGATGCTCGCGATACCGAGGTGGCGCGCGGTGGCGATCACCGTCGAATGCAGCGGATCGATCGTCCACGGTCCCGGCGGGGGCGAGGTCACCGTCCCCGCCGCGGGTGCCAGTACCACTTCACCGACCGCGCCTGTCCCGGTGGCGGAGATCTGCGCGATCCGCGCCACCGGTTCGAACCCGACCGCGGTGAGCACCGCGGTGTGCGTTCCCGCGGGCAAGGGGCCGGTGCACACCGCCCCGGTCTCGTCGGCCGCCGTGCGGGCGATCTGACGCCCCGACATGTCGGTTACCGTGAGCACCGCGTTCGGCACCGGCCAGCCCTCCGCTGTGCGGACGTGGCCGGTCAGCCCACTCATCGGCGGTCCTCGGGCTCGTAGCCGAGCCGCACGTCATGGGTGACCTCGGCGCCGGACACGGTGACCTGATCCGTCACCGGCGGATACCCACGGGTGGTCACGGTGTACTGCCCTTCGAGCAGGTCGGGCACGACATAGCGGCCGTTTTCATCGGTGCGCACCGTTGCGGTCACCTCACCCGCGGCGTCGCGCACGCTGACCAGCGCGTCGGGCACGGCCCTGCCGTCGTCGGCCCGCGCGGATCCGGTGAGTACCGTCATCGCGGACAACTCGATGTCGTGGCGGAGCGCTCCGTTGGCGGGCACCGTCAAGGTGATCGCGCTGGGGCGCATGTGCTCGGCGGCCGCGACCAGGGTGTAGACACCCGCCACCACGCCGTGGCACGTATAGGCTCCGTCGCCGCCCGTGACCGCGGCCCCGATCACCTCACCACGCAGGTCGGTCACGGTGATGGTGGCACCCGGCACGGCCGATCCGTGGTCGGCGGTACGGACGACTCCCGACAGCTCACCGGAGCCCACCAGGCTCAGATCCAAGCGCTGGGGCCGCTCGCCGACCGACACCGTGACCGCGGTCGGCTGGTGTCCCATCGCCGACACGATCAACACGTAGCCGCCCGCCGTCGGCGCGCTGATCGCATAACCGCCATCGGTGGCGCTGCTCGCCCGCGCGACCTGACGGCCGCTCTGATCGATCAATGTCAGCACCGCACCCGGCAGCGGCCGGCCGTCCTCGCGGCGGACGCGACCGTTCACCGTGCCGCTGTCCGTCCCGGACGCCGTGGCGGTGGGCAGAGCGGCCCGCGACGACACATCGACCGCGGCGGCCCGATGACCGTTCTGTACGGCTGTCGCATGCCGCCCGGCCGCGGTGGTCGATACCGGGTCCGCCTCGGACAGCACCCGCTCGGCGCCCTCCCAGACCCGCTCCCCGGGCTGGCTCGACTCGGCGAGTGCGGCCAGTTCGGCATCCAGAGCATCAGCCGCGTCATCTTGCGACGCAGGCGCTGTCGCAGTCGGATCGAGGGCCGGATCGATGTCGATCGTGTTGCGCAACGGGCGGTTCGGCAGCACGGCGGTCGCCAGGAGCGCGACGACCGCCGCCCCCGCGGCGATGAGGAAGATCCGGCCGGTCGCATCGCCGTAGGCGGCGCGCACGACCGTGACGATCGGTGCGGGCAGGGCGTGCAGATTCAGACTGCTGCCACCCGAGGAACCGGTCGTCACGCCGAGCTCGGCGAAACCCTTCGCCGACAGCTCGCCCACCCGGGTGGCCAGCACCGAACCCAATACGGAGACGCCGATCGCGCCGCCGAACGTGCGGAAGAACGCGACACTGCTGGACGCGGCGCCGATATTGTGCACGCTCACCGTGTTCTGCACGGCGAGTACCAGGTTCTGCATCATCATGCCGACGCCGAGTCCGACAACGGCGATGTAGGCACCCACCAGCCACAGATCGGTGGCGTGATCGATCGTCGAGAGCAGGCCGAACCCGACCACCAGCAACGCGGCGCCGGTGACGACGAAGGACTTCCATTTCCCGAACCGGGTGATCAGCTGTCCCGAACCGGTCGACGCGACGAGCATGCCCAGCACCAGGGGGATGGTCAGCACGCCGGCCATGGTCGGCGAGTAGCCGCGCGCGGTCTGAAAGTACTGGCCCAGGAAGGTGGTCGACCCGAACATGCCGACACCGACCGCGATCGAGGCGATGATCGCCAGACCGGTGGTGCGCTCGGTGACGATCGACAGCGGGATGATCGGTGACTCGACGCGCGATTCGACCACGACGGTCGCGAGCAGCAGCAGCACACCGGCACCGACATACAGGGCGGATTCGCGGGAGAACCAGTCGTAGTAGTCCGGTTTGCCGGCGAACGACACCCAGATGAGCAACACCGACACACCCGCGGTCAGCAGGGCGGCGCCGAACCAGTCGATCGACACCCCCTCCTTGCGTTCGGTGGGCAACCGCAGGGTCCGCTGCAGCAGCACCAGCGCGACGACAGCCAGCGGCACACAGACGAAGAAGCACCAGCGCCAGCCCAGCGGGCTGTCGACGATGACGCCGCCGAGGATGGGTCCGCCCGACATCGACACCGCCATCACGGCGCCCATGTAGCCGGAATAGCGTCCGCGCTCCCGCGGCGAGACGATGGAGCCGATGATCGCGACGACGAGCGCGGTCAATCCGCCCATGCCGATGCCCTGGACGACGCGTGCCGCCAACAGGATCGGCACAGTGCTCGCGAAGCCCGCGATCACCGAACCGAGGACGAAGACGACGATGGCCGACTGGACCAGCAGCTTCTTGTTGAACAGATCGGCGAACTTGCCCCAGATCGGGGTGGACGCGGCATTGGCCAGCAGCGCCGTGGTGATGACCCAGGCGTACGCGGTCTGCGACCCCTCCAGGTCCCCGATGATCGTCGGCAGCGCGGTCGACACGATCGTGGTGCTGAGCAGCGCGGTGAACAACGCCGCCAGCAGCCCGGTCATCGCCTCCAAGACCTGACGGTGCGTCATCACGGTGGGGGCGCGCCGAGTCTCCGTCTCGACTGAACTAGACATCCACTTCCTGACTTTCTGTCGAATCGGGTCGATGCTCACCCACACCGGTGCGGTGCGGAGCGGCCGCCAGTGAATTCCTCAGCTTCCGCACCACCGCGGTGGCCTCTTCGGCGTCGGCTTCGGTCCAATCGGCCAGCGCGGCGCGCAATCCCCGGGCCCGCGACTCTCGGACGCGCCGCAGCAGATCGCTTCCCTGATCGGTGATCCGGATGAGGGTGGCTCGGCCGTCGAGGGGATCGGCATGGCGGGCGATATTGCCGGAGTTCACCAGCTCGGCGACATGCCTGCTCAGGGTCGATTGACTGATGCACAAGTCCGCAGCCAGATCCACCTGTCGACACGGCCCCCGAGCCTCGAGCGAACCCAGCACCCCCACGCCTCCAGGAAGAAGGTCCCCTTCCTCGGGGTGGGAGAGCGCAGCGCGGATCGCCCGGCCCATGAAAAAGAGCTCCCTGATCAGGCTCTGAGCCGTATCGGGGGACACTGCCATGCCTACTCCCAGCCCTAGATATTTGCTTGCGGTATACAACTATATCTAGCTTACTTGTACTAAGCAACTAACTGGCCGTGGAGTCGATGAGGTGATGGGCGAGGGCGGCACCTTCCATGGCCAGCCCGGGCGGGTTCGTGGCGATGAACATGGAGTCGGCGGCCAGATTGCCCAGGGCGTGCCAGGTGGGATCGGGTCGATCCGCGACCAGCAGTCGGCGGGTACCGGGTTCGACGCGCAGGCCGCCGGTGGCCGACGGTTCGGCTGCGCCGCCGGCGAGTAGCGCGCTGACGAGGGGCTCGGTCTCCCTCGGCGTGGTGTACGCGGGCGGGTTGACGGCGTTGACAACGACATCGGCGTGCCATTCGGCGTCGTCGTGGACGGTGAAACCGCCGCCGGGTCGAGCTTCGATCTCGCCGAGGCCGGAACGGAGCCGGAGTCGGCACGAATCCAGCAGCCGCAGTAGGAGTTTCGCGTTGTGCGGCACCATCGGTGAACTCAGGCTGCTGATCGTACGGAAGTGCTCGGAGCGCAGCATGCTCCGGTCCGGCTCGGCCAGCAGCGGCCAGACGATCGGACCGAGCACACGGATCGCCATGGTGAGCAGGCGGCGTCCCTGATGCGGGTTGTCCAGCTCGGTCAGCTGACGGCGCAGCCGGGCCACGGGTTCCTCCACGGCGCGGATCTCGGTGGCGAACGACTCGAAATCCTGTCCCAGCTCGGCGAGTTCGGCGCGCATGAGCTCGACCAACTGGTGCAGGTGCACCACGCCGGCGGCGGCCAGCCGCAGCCCATTGGCCGGAGTGAGGTGTTTCGGTGCGAGCGGGAGTGGACGCTGTTGCACGAACGGGAGCACGCCGCTGCGAGAGAGAAGAGTGATCGGTCCGGTGTGGTTGCCGGTCGTCAGCGCCGCGGCGATGTCGACCGCCGTCAGACCGCTACCGACCACCGCCACGTGCGCGTCGGCCGGTATCCCGGCGATCGTGGCGGCCAGGGGGTACGGCTCGTTGATGTAGCCGGGCGCACCGGTGAGCCCGTACTGGTCACGGGGACGCCCGCTCCCGACGCTGAGCACCGCGCGATCGACCGGATGACGGCCGCCGTTCGCGGTGTGCAAGACCGCTCGGCCGTCGCTCGCGCCGGGACGGGAGAAGCCGACGACCAGCGAATTCACCATGCTGACCTGCCAGCCGTTCCGGCGCAGTCGACCGATCGCGGCGTGGGCGGTCTGCTCCAGGTATTCGCCGTAGACGCTGCGGGGAACCAGCGGCTGACCTAGGTCCTCGTCGAGATACCGGGCCACTTCGCCCCGGTCCCGCAGCCACCGTTGGTAATGCGCGCGGTCGGTGGCGCGCACCGACATCAGCGCGGGCGGCGCGTTGACCCGGACCGCCTCGAGGTCCGGCTGGTACGGCCGGCCCCGCCACACCGCCGATGAGCCGTCGAACACGGTGATGGCGCCGGGCGCGCCCTCGATGGCCGCGAGTGCGTCGAGCAGCCCGACGGTCGCCGCGCCCGCACCGATAATGCCGAGATCCATTGTGTTCCTTCCGATCACTGAGACCGGACCAGCGTCGCCCGCACGCCGCGCGTGGAACATCCCTCGTTCGAGGGGTAGCGCCGTCGTGGGAATTTCGCACGCGGTCGGTCGATGACCCCGCAGATGGGGGATGGCGGTCGCTTGTCCGGGACGGCAAGCTTGCGGGCATGGGTGTGACTGCGCTCGGGATGGGCCGACTCCTGGCTGGTATCGAGCAGGCGGCGGACGCGCACGCGCTGTTCGCCGAGACCTCGACGCGGTTACGCCGCATAATGCCGTTCGACGCCGCGGTCTGGGTGGCGACCGATCCGATCAACGGTCTTACCACCGCGCCCGTCCGGGTGGAGAACCTCCACGAAGGCGGCTGTGGCACCTATTGGGAATCAGAGCTCTTCTCCGAACATGTAAACCTTTTCCGGGATCTGGCGCGGGCGCCGGTTCCGGTCGCTGGTCTGCGCGCGGCGACCGGCGATGACCCGGGGCTGAGCTCGCTGTATCGAAATTTCATGTGCCCGCGCGGTTTCGACGACGAACTGCGCGCTGTGTTCCGCGTCGACGGGCAGCCATGGGGTCAGCTGAGCCTGTTCCGGGAACGCGGGCGAAAGCCGTTCCAGGACAGCGATATCGCGCTGCTGAGCGGGTTGTCCACGCCGATGGCCCGCCGGCTGCGCAGCTTTGCCCAGTCACTCGGCCCCGTTGCGCCGGGGCGCACGGCAGCTCCCGGCATGTTGCTGTTCGACCCGAAGGGTGGCCTGGTCTCGATCAACGACGAGGCCAGACACCTGCTTGCCCAGATGCCGGCCGGCCCTGCCACCACGACCGCGCAAGGCATCGAATTGCCGCTGCCCGTCTGGATTCTCAGCACCGCGGGCCGGGCCCGGATCACCGGCGAGAATTCCCGGATCCGCATCCGCGGCACGACCGGCCGTTGGCTGGTCTGCCACGCCTCCTGCCTGCGCGACCTCGCCGGGGCGCCGGGAATGACGGCGCTGGTAATCGAGCCCGCCACGCCGTCGGAGGTGGCCTCGCTGGTGGTGGCCGCCTACGAACTCACCCGGCGCGAGCTCGACGTCACCGAACTGATCGCGCGTGGCCGGTCCACCGGCGAGATCGCGGCCACCTTGTTCCTGTCTGCCCACACCGTGCGCGACCACGTCAAAGCGATCTTCGACAAGGTCGGCGTCACCAGCCGGGGCGAGCTCGTCGCCACACTGTTCACCGACCACTACGCGCCACTCGCCGCTACCCGAACCGCGCGCGTGTTCGACGGGGAAAAGGGCGCCTAGCGGCGGATCGGCCGGATTCGCGTCGATCGAAGGGTGGCCGGCCTTCGCCGTTCGCTCACCCGGCACGCACTACCCGGATCGCCGGCGGATGTCGCAGGCTCTGGCCGACCACGCAATACCGTTCGGTGAGGTCGGCGAGTTTCGTCAGCGCGGCCGGGTCCACGTCGGACGAGGTCGTGACCGTGATCGTCACAGTGATCGGCGATATCCCGACGTCCGCGGTCCGGTCGATGCCGAGCGTGCCGGTGGCGTCGAAGGTGCCGGTGGCCTCGACCTCGGCGCCGGTGATGGGCAGCGCCATGGCGGTGGCGACGCTGCGGCAGGTCACTCCCGCGCAGGCGGCCAGCGCTTCGAGGAGCATGTCGCCCGAGCAGGCATCGGAACCGTCACCGCCGGTGGCCGGGTGCAGGCCGGCGCGCACCGGACCGGCGAAGGTCCGCACCGTGCAGGTGATACCGGGGTCGGCGAACGAACCGCCGCCGCGCAGGGGAGTGACTGCGGCCGCCGGGTCGTCTCGGTAGCGCTGTTTCACGCCAGCTTGCCGGGCTTTCAACTCCGCCGCCGTGGTCATCTGTCAAGCGTAGGCCGCCGCGACGGGCAGAGGCGCGCGCGCCGCGCTGAACCGTGGCCCTGGTACCGCGCGCGGTACCAGGTGCGTCAGGCCGGCTGCGACATCATGGGCATGCGCTGAAAGCGCGACACCCGACCCCTGAGCGACGGAGCCGGGTGCTCGACGCCCGCGCGGACTAGGTGCGTTGAGGGTAGATGCCCTCGGTGGCGATCGCGTAGTGCAGAGTGCCGCCCAACCCCTCGGCGGCGACCTTCAGGTTCGGCAGGGCGAAGGTTTCCCGACCGTCACCGCCGTAGGTGTTGCCGAGCAGGCTGAACAGGGCCTGGTAGTCGTTGATCTTCACGATCTGGCCCTCGCACGGAGCCCAACCCATCGGCGTCCAGGGATAGGGAAAGAGCGCGATCTGACCGAGAATCGGATCCATGTGCTGAAAAGTCCTCTCATGCAACTGATTTGACGAGATCGGACGACGGCCGACGACGCGGCCGCATCAGTTCTACAGCAGACCTCGTTTCGGGGGCAAACCTGCGCGCCTGTCGATCGGGTGGTGCCCGCGAGCGTTGATCCTCGCCCGGTGGATCGGTCCCAGCGTCGGGTGATCACGAGGCGGTGGATCGCCCGATGCTCGGCAGTGCGGCGGCGATCGACCGGCCGAGGACCCGCGTTTGCGTTCACGACCAACCATGGCCTAGCATTCTGAACATGTTCAGTGAACATGTTCAGTCGCGGTCGGAGCAACAAGCGGCGACGCGACAGAAGGTCTTGGCGGCAGCCGAACGGCTCTTCCGTGCCCAGGGCTTCAAAGCGACCACCATTCGGCAGATCGCCGCCGAAGCGAAGGTGAGCACCGGGACTGTCATGGCGGCCGGCGAAAAGGACGCGTTGCTCGTCTCGATCTACGACAACTGGATCACCTCGGTGCACAACAGCAGGCACACCGAGCTCGCGCCCTCGGCGACGACCGCGACCGCCGAGGACGTGCTGAACCTCTTCGCTCCTTTCGTCGGACATTTCGCGCTCGACTCCGAGCTCTCACGCGAGTACCTGGCGATCCTCGTCCGCGGAAACCATGAGTCGGTGATCTTTCGAGACCTCGCACTCGCCCTGCTGGGCGAACTCGAAACCGTGCTCGCCCGAACAGCGCTGCCCCACAGTCAGGTCGGTCGTGGCGCTCGGACCATCTATCTCGCCTACCTCGGTTTGCTGATGACCGCGGCCAGCGGTGCCATCGCGATGCCCGACGCGGCCGAACAACTGCGACAGACCATCGAATTCGTCATCACGCCTCCGGAAGGAAACCCATGATCCACGCTCCCCAACCCTGGTGGCTACCAGCGCTACTCGCGCTCTCGCTGTTCGCGGACGCGCTCATGTCCGTGCGCCCGCCGATGTTCATCCAGCGATGCCTCGACGGCGTCCGGTTTCCACGCGACTGGTGGTGGACGCTCATCACCATCAAACTGGCGGCCACCGCGGGTCTCCTTGTCGGACTGAAGTATCCGGGTGTCGGATTCGCCACCGCGGTCGGTGTGATCGGCTATTTCGTGTGCGCCGCCTACGCCCACTATCGCGCCCGGTTCCTCGGATACGAGTTCTGGATCAACTGCCTCGGCATGCTGGCCCTGGCGGTGGTAGCGACGATCACGTACGTGGTGTGAGCGGCAGCGCTGCCCGGAATCCGACTCGGTGCCACCTGATCGTGGCCTGCGACGACTCCGGGCAGCCTTCGCACAAGTCAGCGGATGAACACCGCCGCGATCGGGCCGAGTGCGTGGGCTGGTCGTCCCCGAGAGGCGGGAACTGGAGACCGGGCCCTCAGCGAATCTGGCGCTACAGTCACCTCGGAACTCTTCACGCTGCTGAGTTCTCGAATCTCCCGAGGACGCGGAGACGGTTCGAAGGTTGATCGATCGAGGATTGTGGTGACTTCGGGCAGATCTCGTGCCGCGAATGACGGCACTGTGGCTTCCAGCCTGGCCCGGTTGGTTTCGGGCGTCGTACAAGACCTGGGTATGAATCGGGGTCAGTTCGCGCATCTGCCGGATCTGCGGCCGGAGGTGCTGGCCGATGATCTGGCCCGGGTGTCGACGCCGACCATGATCGCTCTGTGGGAGCAACTCACACTCAGCGATGCCGGAACCGCGATCGGCGTGCATGTCGCCGAGCAAGCGCCGGTGGGCACCCTCGGACTGTGGGACTACCTGTACACGACCGGCGCCAGTCTGATCGAGACCACACCGCAGGCGCTGAACTATCTGGACGTGATCGGCGATCCGGGCGCGGAGAAGACACGGGTGCTGCAGAGCGGCAGCCAGTTCACGATCGGGCACGCGACCGGTCCCGCGGTGCCCGATGTGGTCGAGGCGATCGAGATCTTCGTGCTGGCGCTGTTCCTGCAGCGGTCGCGCGAGGCCACCGGCCGTCCGGTCGTTCCGCTGCGGGTGAGCCTGTCGCATCGTGCGCCTCGCGAGCATCGCCGGCTGGTCGAGTTCTTCGGCACCGCGCGGATCGACTACGAGGCGCCGGTCAATTCGATCATCCTGCTCGAGGACGACGCGCACGCGCCGCTGCCGCAATGCCAGCCCGGCCTCGGCAAGATTCTGCAGAACCACGCCGAGCTGACCTTGGCCGCCGCCAAACCGGTGCTGCGCTGGTACGACGCTTTCCGGGTCGCGCTCGACATCGTCTTCGAGCAGGGCATCGTCTCGTTGGAAGCCGTTGCCGAGCGGCTGGTGATGAGCCCGCGCACCCTGCAACGGCGCCTGGCCGAACATGAGACGACTTGGCGCAGCGAGGTCGAACAAGTCCGTCGGCAACGCGCGCTGGACCTGCTGCGCGATCCCGACCTGTCGATGCGGTCGATCGCCCGCCGCGTCGGCTACAGCGATGAGCGCGCGCTGCGCCGGGCCGTCCGCCGCTGGCATGGACTGCCGGCCTTGGCAGTTCGCGACGAGCTCGCCGCGGGGTGAGGACGACAGGCAGCCCACTGGACAGGATAGCGATTCGCTGCGATTGATTCCCGACGTCGAACGTCTACTGCGGCCGGGCTCGATACGCGTCACGCGGGACATAGGTCTTGGTGCCCGCGGCCTGTGCCGGTCGCGGTGTGCATACTCCCGCGACAGGTGGCGGCAGGGGGGTGTCCGTGGGCGGTCGGTGTCGCACCGGTTGCCCCGGCAAACCACCTCCCGTGCGGGGTCGCGGCATCGATCACCCGGAAACCATGGACGTGCCCCCACCTGCGGTGGGAAGCTCGAAGGAGCCGGGTCCCTAATCCGAGGGAGCGTGCGACATGGTGGACCGGACGAACGGGGCGCAGCGACCGGAGAGCATCCGGAACGTGGCGTTGGTCGGCAGCAGCGGTGCGGGCAAGACGACGCTGGTGGAGGCGCTGGCGTTGGCGACCGGCACGGTGAATCGGGCCGGCCGGGTGGAGGACGGGACATCGCTGTCGGACTACGACGAGGTCGAACGGCGACAGCACCGATCCGTGCAGGTGTCGGTGGTCCCGGTGCTGTGGGGCGGGGTGAAGATCAATCTGATCGATACGCCGGGATGCCCGGATTTCGTCGGCGAACTGCGCGCCGGGTTGCGCGCGGCGGACGCGGCTCTTTTCCTGGTGTCGGCGGCCGACGGAGTGGAGGGCGTGGCGGGGGCGACGCGGGAACTGTGGGCGGAGTGCGCGCGGGTGGGGATGCCGCGGGCGATCGTGATGACACATCTGGACACGGCGCGGGCGGAGTACGCGGAACTGGTCGAGACCTGTCAGGCACTGCTGACCGACGGAGCGAGCGATACCGTGCTCCCGTTGCACTTGCCGGTCTACGGGCAGAAGAGTCCCGACGGGCACCGGCCCGCGATCGGACTGCTGGAACTGCTCGAGCGACAGGTCGCCGACTATCGCAGCGGCAAACGCGAGCGCACCGAGCCTTCCGCCGACCAGCTCGGGGTGATCGACCCGGCTCGCGATCGATTGATCGAGGCGATCATCGCCGAGAGCGAAGACGAAACGCTGATGGACCGCTACCTCGACGGCGAACCCGTCGAACTCGGCACCCTGGTCGCGGACCTGGAACGAGCCGTGGCGCGCGGTAGCTTCCATCCGGTGCTGTTCGCGGCACCAGCCGCCGAGGACGCGGAACAGGGCCTGGGCACGCTCGAACTGCTGGAACTGGTCACGGCCGGGTTCCCGACGCCGATCGAACACCCGCTGTCGGCCGTGGCGCGCGGCGACGGCGCCGCGCCCGCCGCGCTGCGCTGCGATCCGGCGGGAGAACTCGCCGCGGAGGTCATCCGGACCTCGTCCGACCCGTATGTGGGACGGGTGTCGCTGGTGCGGGTGTTCTCCGGCACGCTGCACGGCGAGGACACCGTCCGCGTCTGCGGACCCGGGCACGATGCCGACGACCGGGTCGGCGGGGTCACCGCACCGTTGGGGAAACAACAGCGGGCACTGACCGAGGCCGTCGCCGGCGATATCGCGTTCGTGAGCAAACTCGGCCACGCGGAAACCGGCGACACCCTGTCCGGCACCGAGAATCCCCTCCTGATCGCGCCGTGGCAGCTGCCGGAACCTTTACTGCCCGTGGCTATTCGAGCGCAAGGGAAGGCCGATGAGGACAAGCTCTCGCAGAGCCTGACCCGGCTCGTCGCCGAGGATCCGACCTTGCGGCTGGAAAACAACGAACACACCCATCAGCTGGTGCTGTGGTGCCTGGGGGAGGCCCACCGGGATGTCGCGCTGGAACGATTGCGCGGGCGGTTCGGGGTGCGAGTGGACGTGGAGCCGTACCGGGTGGCGCTGCGGGAGACGCTCGCCGCCGCGGCCGAAGGGCGCGGCAGGCTGGTGAAGCAGTCCGGCGGGCACGGGCAGTACGCAGTGTGCCGGATCGAGGCGGAACCGCTGCCGGTGGGAACAGGATTCGAGTTCGTCGACCGGGTGGTCGGTGGGGTGGTGCCGCGACAGTTCATCGGATCGGTGGAGAAGGGGGCGAGGGCGCAGGCCGCGCGCGGGGTCACTCCCGGATATCCGCTGGTGGATGTGCGGGTGACACTGGTGGACGGGAAGGCGCACTCGGTGGACTCCTCCGACGCCGCCTTCCAGACCGCGGGTGCCCTCGCCCTTCGCGACGCGGCGGATGCGTCCGGAACCCTGCTGCTCGAACCGGTCGCCGCGGTGCGGGTCACGGTCCCCGACGACCAGCTGGGCGGCGTCCTCGGCGACCTGTCCACCCGCCGCGGCCGCATCCTCGGCACCGAACCGGCCGAGCCCGGCCGCACCCACATCCGGGCCGAGGTACCCGAACTCGAACTGAGCAGGTATGTCATCGACCTGCGATCGCTCACCCACGGCGCGGGAGCGTTCGCCCGCGGGTACCTGCGGCACGAGCCGATGCCGGCCGCCGTGGCCGCGCGGGCACGCAAGGAAAGCCCCGAGGTGTCGGGGGCCGTATGATTGTCGCGGCCGTGGCCCGGGCGTGAGCTGCACTCGTGAACCGAGAATGCGTTCTCGGAATTGTCATAGCAACCAAGTTTTTCACCGGTTCACCAGAGCATCCCCCGTCTCGCTGTGTGGAGACACAATCGGAGCCATGCTCGTGCAACACCCGGTTTCTGCCTCGTCCCCGCTGACGGCTCGATTGCTCGGTCGTTGGCCGCAGATCGCGGAGCGGATGCTGACCGAGGGCCTGGACGCCACCGCGCCCGCCGAACTGCCCGACGGTCACTTCACCGCCGAGGTCTTGCCGACGATCTATGCCTGTGGGCGGGCGGTACTCGAAGCGATCGGCGCCGACCGCGAATTCACCCGTGCGGAGGTCACCGCATTCGTGGCCCCGGTCGCCGAGCGCCATGCCGAGGACAGACTCCCGCTGTCGATGCTGATCAGCGCGATCCACCGGTCGGCGCAGGCGGTACTCGCGGAAGCCGCGGCGGTCGCCGACCCCGCGCGGATGGATGAGTTCATCCAGGTCTTCAACCGGCTGCTCGAATTGCTGCGGCGTATCAACATGACCGTGGTCGAGACCTATACCGAGGTCGAACAGTCGATCTACCACGCCGAGCGGGAGGCCAGGCGCGAATTGTGTTCGGCGTTGGTGCGCGGGCTGCCCGCCGAAGAACTCGCCGTGCGGGCGGACACCATCCTCGCCGACTGGTACACGGTGCTGGCAATCCACGTGAGCGAACCGGCGCGCACCGGTAGCGCCGTCAACCTGGTGACCCGGCGCCGGATCCGATTGCTGCAGAGCGCGCTCTACCAGCTCACCGGCGCCATCACTCCCGCGACGTTCGACGGCACCAGCGGGATCGCGTTGTTGAGCAACAGTTCCGAGTCCGACGTCGTCGACGCCGCGCGACTCGACGAGCTGGCCGCTCGGCTGACGCAGCAGTTCGGGGTCACGGTGTACCTGGGGGAATTCTCCACCGTGCGCCGCGAGGGTATTCCGGCGGCAGCCGTGGACGCGGGTGAACTGGCCGAGCTGGCCCGGCTGTGCGGTCGACCGGGAGGCAGCTACCGGCTCGACGACCTGCTGCTGGAGTACCAGCTCACCCGGCCGGGTCCGGCGCGAGAACGATTGGCGCAGCGCGTGATTCCGCTGCTCGCGAGCCCGCATCTGCTCGAGGCGCTGGAGGCTCATCTTCGACACGGCGCGGACCGCAAGACCGCTTCGCGTCGCATCCATGTCCATCCGAACACCTTCACCTACCGGCTGCGCCGCATCGCCGAACTCACCGGCCTCGACCCGGCCGAGCCCACGGATTCGCGCATGCTGGCGGCAGCGCTCACCGTGCACCGGCTCGTCTCCTCCCAGTCTCATGGCCAGGCCTAGGAATTCGGCACCGCGGTGACGAAATCGGCTGCGGCGTCGACATGGCGGGGGTAGCGCGTATGAACGTGCCAGTCGATTTCGTACTCCACAGCACAAGACGCTGGTTCGGGTAGCTTGCAACCTGCCGCACCACCGGGTCGACCAGGTCTCGATTGCCCTGCTGGACCGAAGCAGGCTGATCGAGGCTCACCGGGCAGCCGACCCGGTAAGCGTCGGCGGTGCCCGACAGTGCGTCCTTGATCGCAGTGGAGACGGGTAACCGACGACCGTCCCGGGGTGGAATGTGCTCCACCTGCCGCCGGGCTCGTTGGTGCCGCGAACAGAACGCGCAGAAGGCGTCACGGCGCGAGCGGTCCGTGCTGCGCCGCATCCGTCGGGTTCACCCGCTTCGGGTGATCCGCGCCGGTCGACCAGGTCCTACGTTCGATCGAGAGCGTCGCAGGCGTTCCACCGACATCGCAGAACAAGGAGTCCACCGTGGCGGACAAGTCGAGTTCGGGACGTGAGAATCTTCCGATTCCCGATCGCCAATACTTGGGTTTGGTGACCTATGACGCCAAGGATCCCGAGACGACGTTTCCGCCCATCGAGCCGCTGCTGCCGCCGGAAGGCGCACCGAATGTCTTGGTGATCCTGCTCGACGACGTCGGTTATGGTGCGGCCAGCGCCTTCGGCGGACCCGCAGCGACACCGACCGCCGAACGACTGCAGAACAATGGCCTGACCTACAACCGTTTCCACACCACAGCGTTGTGCGCCCCGACCAGGGCCGCTCTGCTCAGCGGCCGTAATCATCATTCGGTCGGGATGGGCATGATCACCGAGACGGCGACGGCGGCGCCCGGTTCGTCGGGGGTGCGCCCCAACACCAAGGCCGCGCTGCCGATGACCTTGAAACTCAATGGCTACTCGACCGCGCAGTTCGGCAAATGCCACGAGGTGCCGCCGTGGCAGACGTCGCCGATCGGGCCCTTCGACGCGTGGCCGACCGGCGGTGGTGGCTTCGAATACTTCTACGGATTCATCGGCGGTGAAAGCAACCAGTACTACCCGGCCCTGTATGAAGGAACGACCCCGGTCGAACCCGAGAAAACTCCGGAGCAGGGATATCACCTCACCGAGGACCTCGCCGATCGCGCCATCGACTGGGTGCGCACCCAGAAGGCGCTGGCGCCCGACAAGCCCTTCTTCGTCTACTTCGCGCCGGGTGCCACGCACGCGCCCCACCATGTGCCCGCCGAATGGGCGGACCGGTACGCGGGCAAGTTCGCCGGTGGCTGGGATGCCCAGCGCGAGGCGATCATTGCCCGGCAGAAGGAACTGGGGGTGGTGCCCGCCGAGGCCGAGCTGACCCCGCGTCCGGCCGTGATCCCGGCGTGGGACGAGATGAGCGATGCGCTGAAACCGGTGCTGGAACGGCAGATGGAGGTCTATGCCGGGTTCCTGGAGCACACGGATTTCCAGGTGGGCCGACTCGTCGACGCGGTGGAATCCATCGGCGCGCTGGACAACACGCTGATCTATTACATCATCGGCGACAATGGCGCCTCCGCGGAGGGAACCGTCAACGGCGCCTTCAACGAGATGGCCAACTTCAACGGTCTCGCCGCGATCGAGACGCCGGAGTTCATGGCCGAGGTCAAGGACAAACTCGGCGGCACCGACGCCTACAACCACTATTCGGTGGGGTGGGCGTGGGCGATGTGCACGCCGTTCCAGTGGACCAAACAGGTCGCCTCGCACTGGGGTGGCACTCGAAACGGCGCCGTCGTGCACTGGCCCGACGGGATCAGCGCCCGAGGTGAGGTGCGCTCGCAGTTCACCCATGTGATCGATGTGGCACCCACCATTCTCGCCGCGGCCGGAATTCCCGAGCCGACCTTCGTGATGGGCGTTCAGCAATCGCCTATCGAGGGCACTGCCATGAACTACACCTTCGAATCCGACGACGTCGCCGAACGCCACAACCTGCAATACTTCGAAATGGCGGGCAACCGGGGCATCTATTTCCAGGGTTGGAGCGCGGTCACCCGGCACAGCACGCCATGGCTGCCCAACGAAGAACTCCCCGCCCTCGACGACGATGTGTGGGAACTCTACGACGGTCACACCGATTGGACGCAGGCGCGGGACCTGGTCGCCGACCATCCGGACAAACTCGCCGCGCTCCAGCGACTGTGGTTGATCGAGGCGGTCAAGTACAACGTCTTGCCGATCGACGACCGCCGGTTCGAGCGGATCAACCCGACCATCGCCGGGCGCCCGCAACTGATCAAGGGGACAACGCAAGTGTTGTTCCCCGGGATGAAGCGACTCAGCGAGCACAGCGTCATCGATATCAAGAATCGCTCCTTCAGCGTGACCGCCTCGGTCGAGATCGCGACCGAGGGCCCCACCGAGGGCGTGGTCATCGCCCAGGGCGGCCGGTTCGGTGGCTGGGCCCTGTACTTCAAGGACGGGTACGCGGCGTTCGTCTACAACCTGCTCGGAATGACCGAGTTCATCACGACCGCGAGCGAGGTCCTCTCACCAGGCAGCCATCAGGTCCGCGCCGAATTCGCCTATGACGGAGGCGGATTGGCCAAGGGGGGCGACGTGACGCTGTTCTATGACGGCACTCCGGTCGGAAAGGGCCGGGTCGAGCAGACTCAGCCGATGGTGTTCTCGGCCGAGGAGACCACCGATATCGGCGAGGACTACGGGCTCCCGGTCAGTCAGGACTACGCGGGCGCGAGCAAGTTCACCGGCCGCATCAGCGTGGTCCAGATCGACGTCGGCACGGACGACCACTCACACCTCATCGACCCCGCCGAGGTCGCCAGGGTCGCGATCTCGAGGCAGTAGACCTGACCGATACCTTGCCCGAACGCGCAAGTGCGACAAGCGAAAGGAGCCCGGGGCTGCGGGCTCCTGACGCTTGCGCGGGACGCGGGCCGAAGTTCAGCCTGCCGAGTGGCCGTCCCAGGAAACGAGTTTCCAACCCTTCGCCGGGCTGCCCTTCACGACAACGCGGCCGGTGTTGTGCAACGGATCGGATTGCAGCTTGCTCGGATCAGGATCGGACACCGACATCAGTGTCCAGACCATGATGGCACCGCCGTGGGAAAAGACGGCCGCGCGCTTGCTGCCGCGGTCCTGGATGTCCTGGATGGAATCATTCATCCGCTTCTTGAATTCGTGGCCGTTGATGGACCCGGGGATTCGCGCGTCCAGGTTGCCCTGAATCCACTGCAGCGGTGCGGCGAAATAGTCGCGGCCGGCATCGCGCTCGGGCGTGCCCTCGTAGATGCCGGCCTCGATCTCGTGGATGCCGTCTTCGATCACGGTGGGAAGACCACACAGCTGCGAGGTCGGTGCCGCTGTTTGCTGGGTGCGGATCATCGTCGAGGCATACACGCCGTCGAACTTGCAGTCGGCGAGGAGTTCGGCGACCGCGGCGGACTGCTCCCAGCCCTTGGCGGTGAGTTCGGGTCCCGGGACGGTGGTGTCGATCAGGCCGGAAGCATTGCCCGTCGATTCGCCGTGACGGACAAGAGTCAGGGTCATTTCACCGGTCGCCGGCGCAGCGAGCGCGCTTCCACCGCCCGCCGTGACGAGTGTCAGTACCGCGACTATCGAGGTGACTGTCGCGGACAGGCGAGATTTCAGCGGACTCATAAGGACTCCTTCGTCGTCGAGAACCGGGCCGATCGGGACGGAACGCTGTGGCCCGATTCGGGACACTAAAGTCGGCTCGACAGCACCTCGGGAGGGTCTCCCGGTGACCGGGATCATCTCGGCGGCCTTCTCGCTGAATGGCCGTGTTCACCGATTTCGGTGCCTATCCCGCCTCTTGCGTGTATGGGGTGTACTGCTTCGGGATATCGACTGCCGGTCGTTCAGCGATGAGGAACGGCATCATGAGGTCGAGCAGTTCGTGCGGCCTGTCGAGCGGGATGAGGTGGCCGCAGTCCGGGATGACCTGACCGACGAGGTCATCGGTGATGGGTCGGAGCTGTCGCTCCAACGCGTCGCCGACGGGGTGGGCGCCGATCGCCAGGGTGGGCATGGTGAGCCGGTGGGCCGCCGCGGCCTGATCGAGCTGGTCGGCGCTGATCGGCAGGCTATGGCCGAGATCGACCACGCCAACACCGAATAGTTCCTCCCCCCGTCATATCGGGTGGGTCTTGGGTCGGAAGACGGGCGCCTCCGACTCCATCAGTGGTGTTCGGCTACCCACACGATCAGAACCGGGACAGGGCGTCGAGCCCGCGCAGCATCAGCACGACATAGGCGATGGCGCCGACGCCGCACAGCGCGACGAAGCTCAGCGAAAGACGCAGCGCCACAGCGGACAACCACGGTCGAAGACCTGCTCTGCGACTGACCACCACACCAGCCAGCGACACCGCGATGGCGATGGCGGCGGGCGCTGCGAAGCTGCCGATCGTGACGACGACAGTCGGCAGCTCGACACCGGGCCGGTTCATCATCCAGACCAGGTCCGCCACCGCGACGACCAGGAAGCCCAGTGCCGCGTCGCCCCACCAATCGTCGGGTCTCGTTCGCTCTCGAAGCCCCAGGAGTCCACGCACACCCACAGTGAACCAGGGCCGGCACGCCGAGGCGAGCTGGAGGGAATCGACTCCGGCCTCGGGGAATCGCGAGAGGAGCCGCGCTTTCGAGCGCCGGTTCGTGGAGGCGTGCGCCCGCTACCCGTGCGCCGGTCGAGTGTGGGGTCAAGCCAGTTCTGCGGTGTCCTCGCGTGCGTCGTAGGCCGCGCGAGCGCGGTGAATCGAAGGCATGTGCTCAGCCGCCCATTCCAGCAGTACGTCGACGGGTTGGCGCAGTGTCTTGCCGAGTGGGGTGATCCGGTACTCGATCGCGATCGGACGGGTGTCGATGACGATCCGTTCGATCACGCCGTTGCGCTCCAGTCGGCGCAGGGTCGCGGTGAGCGACTTCTGTGTGACCGCGGGGATCGCGCGGCGTAGTTCGTTGAATCGGGACGGGCGTTCGCAGAGTTCGTTCAGGACGCTGAGCGACCATTTGTCGAGCACTTGATCGAGCAACTCGCGGTGCGCGGTGTCGATGCGGATCTCCCCGGCGGTATCCATGCTGAAACCTGGTTTCGTTGCAGTGTCTTCTTTCCACTAGGTAGCTTAGCGATACTTAGTCAAACGGAAGGCGAGACCATGACCGTTCAGCACTTCACGCCCGAGGGCATGCTGCAGCCGACCCCGTATCACCACGTGGCGGTGGGTACCGGATCGCGGCACGTGCACGTCAGCGGGCAGGTTTCCCGGCCGGCCGACGGGACTCCTGTCGCACCCGGTGACCTCGCCGGACAGATCGCTCAATCGCTGCGCAACACAGCCCTCGGCTTGGCAGGGGCGGGCGCCTCGTTCTCGGATGTGGTGCGCCTGACGTTCTACGTCACCGGGTGGAGTCCCGATCAGATAGGCGATTTCATGGCGGGCGTGGAGTCGGTCGCCGCGGACATCGGACTGCCGATTCCGATGCCTCCGGCCTCGCTCATCGGTGTCGACTACCTTTTCGAGGCCGACGTGCGTGTGGAAGTCGAGGCGACCGCCGTCCTCGACTGACCTTCCCACTCCGAGGTCGTGCCGGAAGTCGCCGAAGTGGTTGTGGCTCATGGTGCTCACTGCCCGGCCCTGCGGCGGACGGGCCTGCGCGGGCACTGTCAGCGGGATGAGGTGGGGCGCCAGCGTCAGTCCTGGATGGCCGCTGCGGCGACGATGCTGACCCCGGTCCGGGCGAGCACGGGCGCCCAGGTGACATGGCCACGGCGCATTCTCACACGTCCGTATCGGCTCGCCTCGACGCCGTACCCTTCATCTGAAAGATGATAGGAGAGTGCACATTTCGGTGAGCGGCTAGCGTGGGGGAATGCGAAGCGCAGGTCGTCCGCCGCCGGTCGTCTTCCTCAACGGTGTCTCGAGCGCGGGAAAGACCACCTTGGCCCGGGCCATCCAGGACGAAAGCGACGTCCCGTTCGTGTACTGGGGGATCGACACCTTGTTCGGCCTGGTGCCGCCGAAGTGGGGTGGCGGACGCGACGGTCCGCTCAGTCGCGACGGATTCTGGTATGACCGGAGTGAGCAGGATGCGGGCGGTCACCCCCTCCTGGTGATCCGCTACGGGCACGTCGGCTACCGGATGTTGCGGTCGGCGTGTTCTGCGGCTGCCGAGTTCGCCCGTGGCGGTGATCATCTGGTCATCGACGAGATGCTGCTGTCTCCGGACTTGCTGCCGATCTGGATGGAGGCACTGGCGGGACTGGACGTGCAGCTGGTGGGTGTCACCTGCCCGCTGGCAGTGGCTGAGCAGCGGGAACTGCTGCGTGGCAAGACAATCGGGCTGGCGCGAGGCCACTTCGGTACAGTGCACGACCACGGCTACCCCTACGACACGGTCGTCGACACGAGTACCGCGACACCCGCCGAATTGGCCAGGGTCGTGCTGGGGCGAGGGAGCCGCCCGCTCGAGTGACGGGCGTCGAGGCCGACCGGTGCGGTCGGGTCTCAGCTCGGCAGAATGCGCCGGGACCGCCCCGGTGCGTTTTGAGCGTGGTGCTCGATCACGGACGGTGCGTCGTGGTGGTCGTCGTCCGGCGGGGGAGAGCGAAGCCCAGGGCGACCATGCCGAGACCGAGGCCGAGGTGCAGCCAGTTGTCGGCGTCGTTGAGCGGCACGAAGTTCGCTTCGCTGTGCTCGTCGACGAGGAGCCCGTACAGCCACAGCGCCAGATAGACGACGCCGCCGCCGACCAGGTAGGCGCGGGCCGCCGTGGCGGTGGCGGCCGCGACCAGGCCGACCACGCCGAAGACGATGTGCACGATGTTGTGCAGTCCCGACACGGCGAAGACGCCGAGCAGTTTCGCGCCGGACTCGTGACCGGCCCACTGCAGGTCCTCGTAGTCGGTGGTGATACCCGGTACGAAGCCGAGGATGCCCACCACCAGGAAGACGGCTCCGACGACGAGCGCCGCCAGTTGGACCAGCGAACGTGCGGTTCCGCTACGTCCTACGGATGTGGACACAGCTGTCTCCTTTCGCTGTGACAGGCCGACCCGCGGGCCGACCCGCCTGCGGTTGTTCGGACGACTGTCGCTTGCCCGTGTCGTGGCTGGTCAAACAGCGAATCCCGTGGTCACAGGACGGCGGCCGCTCTACCGGCGCGGCGAAGACAGCCAGTGTCCCGACGCGCTCACGGGCGATAAGTTACTTTGCGTTCCGATAGTTGAGGGCAGGTCGCGGAGCGGCGAGTGAACGGGGGAAGTGACGTTTTGCCCGAAAATGTCCGGTCATTCTCTGCGCAAATGGCAATAGTTCGACTGTTGGAGAGCGTGAATCGGAACGTGCTCCCGACGGCGACCGCGATGCTAAGTTAATATTCATTCCGTCAGACTCGGTGCGTGAGTACGCATCGTGCGACGACGGTCGGATTGCTTGATACTCAACGAGGAGTGGCGTCATGGACGCACTGAGCAGGCGTAATGCCATGAAATTCGGTGGGATGCTGGGAGTGGCGGGCGCCTTCGCCGTCGCCGCGCCCGCACGCTCGCAACCGTGGAGCTGGTCACCGGAGGGATCCATCGCGGGCTCGGGCTCGGGCGCGGACCCGATGACGGTGTGGGATCCCGAAGCCGATGCCCTGATTCCCGGGCTGATCGACCGGGGCGACGTCCCCCGGGTCAACGAACTGCTCCGGACCTGGAAGACCAACGGACAACCACTCCCGGCCGGACTGCCCGCCGATCTCCGGGACTTCATGGAGAACGCGCGCAAGCTGCCGCCGTGGACCGACCCCGGCAAGCTCGACGCGGCGATCCAGTTCAACAAGAAGCGAGGCCTCTATCTCGGGGTGCTCTACGGATTCGCCAGCGGCATGATGAGCACCGTCATTCCCAAGGAGGCCAAGGCGGTCTACTACTCCAAGGGCGGCCACGATCTCAAGGACCGCATCACCAAGACCGCCAAGCTCGGCTACGACATCGGCACCGCGAATTCCTATGCCCCCGACGGGGAAATGATCGTCACGTGCGTGAAGACCCGCCTGGTTCACGCCGCGGTGCGGCACCTGCTGCCGCAGTCGCCGCACTGGGTGCACTCCGCCGAGGAGGACACGCCGATCAGCCAGAACGACATCATGGTCACCTGGCACAGCCTGGCCACCACGGTGATGAAATACCTGCTCTCCTGGAACGTGCCGATGCCGGCGAACGAGTCCGAGGGCTTCCTGCATTCCTGGCAGGTGGCCGCGTCTCTCCTCGGGGTCCGCGACGAGTACATCCCGAACTCCTGGCCGGAGGCCAACGGTCAGGCCGCGCAGGTTCTCGACCCGATCCTGGCGGTGACACCAGAAGGGGTCAAGCTCGCCGACCGGCTGCTGGGATTGGGCGCCAATATCGACTTCGCCATCCTGAGCAAGCCGGTCCTCGGCGCGTTCACCCGCTTTCTGCTGGGCGACAAGATCGCCGACGGGCTGGCCATTCCCCGCGAACCGGTCTGGGATCCGCTGCTGCGTTTCAGCTGGGGCCCGTTCATCGCGGTCCGCGAAGGTCTGCTCACCGCGGTGCCCCCGATCGGCGATCCGTACTGGCTGTTCGACGAGTTCTTGCGCAAGGCGGCCCTGATCTACCTGGCCGAATTGCAGATGCCGATCAGTATCGAGATCCCGACCATGAACCGCGACATGAGTCGGCCGCACCGCTGATCCGTTCCCTGTCTTGCCGTTCCGATTCCTGAAGTAAGGAGACGCACGATGCGTCCAACGCTTTTTCTCGCCGCTGCCGCACTCACGTCGGCGGCCGTTCTAGGCCCCGCCCCGAGTGCGGCGGCCCAGCCGACCGCTCCCGTCGCCGATGCCGGCACCGGTTCGTCGGTCGTCGACTCCGCCTCCAGGGCTGCGCAATCCGCGGTCGAACTCGCTCAGCGGGGTGATCTCATCGGATTCCTCGTGCTGATGGCGATCACCCCGATCCAGATGGTTACCGGCGGGGTGTGCGACCTGGCTGTCGGCGCCGGATCGTCCAATCCCTGCAGCCCCACCCGGTACTGAATCGACGTCACCGGCAGGCCTGCGCCGCCGACGCGATCGTCTATCCCGTCGGCGGCGCCTTGGGTGGCCGGGCCGGTGGGCGCGCGATGGACGGAGTCGGGCGCGATGTCGTCGGGGGTGGAGGTTTCGGCGACAGCCGGAGCTCGGTCGTCGTCGGGGGTCGTGTCGGGGTGGTCGTCGGCGCCGGTGGTGGGGTGGACAATGTCGGTGACGTCGTGGTCGAACCGGTCGGGCCCGTGGTCGGCGTGCTCGAAGCTGCTGGGCCCGTGGTCGAACTGGCCGGACCCGTGGTCGTCGTTTTTCCGGCCGGACCCGTGGTCGTCGTAGGCGAACCGGTCGAGCCCGTGATCGTGGTGGTGGTCGGCGCCGTGCTCGGAGTGGTGGTGCCCGCGTCAGTCGTCGTCTGGGGGACCGCCGACGTGGATGTCGAGGTCGTGGGGGACGGCGCGCTGGACGTGCTCTCGAGCGAAACACTGGCTGTGGCAGAGAAACTCGCGCTCACCGAGATCGTCGGCGAGTCGTCCGAGGCGGTCTCGGACGGCGGGGTCGTCGGTGTCTCCGTCTCGTCGACTGTGCTCGCAGGCACAGGCACAGGCGCAGGCGCCGGCTCCGGGTCCGGCTCTGACTCGGGGTCGGGGTCGAGCGAGAGATCAGTGGTCGAGGTGTCTGCGTCGGCGATGTCGCCTGGGGTGAAGACCTCGCTCTGTGTGTCGGAGACTGTGTTCGGGAGCAGTGCGCCCGGCTCGCCGGCGGCCACGCCGGAATCGGGCGGGACTACGGCAGGTTCGCACGAGAGATTCTTCGCCTCGTTCGCCCGCGCCGGCGGGTCCGGGTCCGCCCGGACGGCGAGGGTCGTCCCGATGACCGTGGCCGCCAACGCCGCCGCCACGCCTGCGCGCGTCAGTCGTCGTCGAAGCCGCTCGGCCGATGACACCGGGTCGGGCCGGTCGGATCGCCCAGGTTCTTCGGTGTTGTCGACGGTGTGCATCCAGCTCCTGCTTTCTCCCCGGTGCCGAGCGTGGTTATCGACGACGGCACAGCGCGGTCGGCGTGGGTGTTGTCAGGGATTCGAGTAGGGATCGACCTCGCGCAACCGTTGCCGGTGTATTCGCTGCAACTCGCCGGCCCGGGTGAGAAAGTCGGCGATTGTTTCCAGTTCGGCGGTGTCGTAATAGTTCAGCAGCATCTTGTAGCTCTCGACGATCATCGGTACGACGAGTTCTTGTACCCGATGGGCCGCGAGTTCGGTGGCCATCACGATCACGCGCCGACGATCGGTCGGGTGCAGGGAGCGCGCGATATAGCCTTGCTTCTCCAGGCGATTGAGCATGATCGTGACACCGGCGGAGGTGAGTCCGAGCCGTTCGGCCAGCCTGCCGGGTGTCGTGGATTTCTCGTCTTCGAGCAGGACGATCTCCAGTGCGCGCCGATCGGTCTCGTTCACGCCGAGCACTCTGATCAGCTCGCGGATCAGATCCTCGACGGATCCGTGATAGAACTCCAGCGCCCTTTTGAGCTCGGCCGGGATCCTGGCGGGTTGGCTTGTCGTCGGGCACACAGGCTTTCCCATCGATCACTTGAAACATGGAACCGCTCACCAGAACTCACCGATCAGGGCGGGCTCGATCGCCGGGCGCCCGATTCCGGCCGGGGGAGTCGGGGTGTGAGATCGGGCATGGTGGCTCCTGTCAATCGATCGACCGGCAGCTCGGACCACGGCTGACGAACATCACGAAAGCGGCACCCGCTCCGGCCGTCGGAGCATTCGTGGCGGTGCCGGACATGCACTGTACGACATAGCCGGGGATGCGACACCGCGCATCGAAATATTCGGTCGAAGTGGCTGCTGTGCGCCAAACGCTAAGTGGGGCAAGCAGTATCGGAGGCGATAGTCGTGGGGGGGGGGGGGGGGGGGGCCCCCCCCCCCCCCCCCCCGAGGTGTCGCCGCGCACGTGGACATGCTCACGCCCGCGACCGCGCGCGGGGTCAGGTCACATTGGTGGTGGTGAGGGTCGGGGACGGGTTCGGGTAGCACGACGTCGCGACGTTGCCCACGAAGGAGACGTTGGTCGTCATCGTCATGCCGGGACTGGCATAGCTGGTCCCCGCGTACTTGCTGGTGATCGGCGTTCCGGCGGCACCGGCGGTGACGTTGATGGTCACCGCCGGCGGCGTGAAGCTGGTGCCGCCCGCGATCGGACCCGGCACCGTCAGAACGACATTCCCGCCCGACGTGGCGACCGTGCCCGCCACGGTCCCGCCGGAGGCGGTCGCCGAGACCAGGGTCGAATTCGCGGGCGTCGGAATGGTCATCTTCAGGTTGCTGATGTTGTTCACCGTGAAGCCGGACGCCGAGCTGGGCACCGACGAGGCGCCCGGCGTGATGGTGATGGCCACCGCGGAACCCGAGGCCACCGAGCTCGGCGCGGTGCCGGTGACCGAGGTGTTCATGCTCGAGGTTTGGCCGATACCGAGGACGGTGCCCCGGCAGCTCCAATTCACGCTGACCGGGGCGGCATTTACCGGTGCGGCCAGGCAGAATATGGTGGCGACGGCCACCGGTGCGAGAAATCCGGCGGAAAAGAGCGAAGAGGTCGATCTCATGGCGATCTCCAGAAATATCGAGCAGCGGTGTGACGGGTTGTCGAGCCGCAAATGGGGGTGTTCGAAAAATATAGCGCGCTCTTCTCTTTCCGGGGTCGAAATCGTGAATCCGGGCCTCTCGGAATTATCATTATTCGCGATTAGATATTTACTCTGAATAGTTAATTCCGGAAAGCTGTCGAATTGTTTGCGAGGGCGCGCGGACCTGCGACGTCCGAGCGCTGCTCACTCCGGGGTGGCTTCGTGACCGGGATGGCCGTGGGTGCGACGGGCTTCTTTCATCTCGGCCTCGTAGAGGTGAGTGCGCCCGTCGACGAGTTCGCCGCGGATCTCGCGTTCGATGCGCCGGAACTGCGCGTAGTAGCCCTCGTCGTATTCCTCGACGATCTGGAAAGTCCAGCGGCCGGGCAGGACGTTGCGGCCCACCAACTCGGTGGCCAGCTTCTCGGCGAGGTGGACGTGCCCGGCCTCGCGCAGCATGTCCACGGCCGCACCGAGCGCGAGATCGGCGCCGCCGGTGAGCTGGTGGAAGCTGTAGAGGTGTCCGCGGGCACGTTCGGTGGTCTCCAACGCCTCGGACAGTTTTCCGACGGCCGCCACGGTCGCGGTGTCGACGCCGGCGGGCCGCTGGTGACGCTGGGCAGGCTGAGTGTTGTCGGTCATGTTCCGAGGCTATCGCCGGTGGCGAGCTGCGTATCCCGTCCGGCAGGGGGTATTGGCGAGGTATCCCTGTTGTCGATGATCGGAGGCACCATGAATTACATCGACGAGAACGACTCGGGCGGCAGCCGCGTGCGGATTCCCCGCAGTCGTGGCGCTGTGGGCGGGTTGGCGGTTCTGCTGCTCGGTGTGTGGGGCGCGCTCATACCCTTCCTCGGACCGTACTTCGATTTCGCGTTCACCCCGGACGATCCCTGGGCGTGGACTTCGGCGCGGGGCTGGCTGGAGGTGCTGCCCGGTGTGGTCGCGATCGCCGGCGGGCTGCTCATGCTGATGAGCAGGAACCGGGTGGTGGCCAGTGCCGGTGGCTGGCTGGCCGTGGCAGCCGGTACGTGGTTCGTGATCGGGCCGTTCCTCGCCGATCTACTCCGGCTCGGCGATCTGGGCGAACCCGTGGCCACCGGCGATCTGAAACGCGCGCTGCTGCACCTGACGTACTTCTACGGGCTCGGCGCGCTGATCCTGTTCTTCGCCGCCACCTCGCTGGGCCGGCTGTCGGTGCGCAGCGCGCGTGACATCGCGTTCGCGCGCCGGGAAGCGGTCGTGGGGGCCGGTGGTGATCGTGTCGTCGTCGACGATCAGGTGGTCGTCCCCGACGACACGGCCACGCCCGAACCGCACCTGCGCAAGCCCGACGTACGCCATCGCCCGGTGTGACCATCGCGAGCACCGACCCCGCACCCGCGTGGGTCAGTGCTCGCCCTCGGCGAACTCCTCGACGATCTTGGCGCAGAAGGCGGGCAGGTCGTCGGGGTTGCGGCTGGAGACCAGGCCGTTGTCGGTGACCACCGCTTCGTCGACGACCGTGCCGCCCGCATTGCGGATGTCGGTGCGGACACTGGGGTAGGAGGTGAGCGTGCGGCCGCGCACGGCATCGGCTTCGACCAGCGTCCACGGTCCGTGGCAGATCACGCCGATCGGTTTGCCCGTGGCGACGAACTCCTTGACGAAACCGACCGCGGCGGCGTCCTGGCGCAGCTTGTCGGGGTTGGTGGTCCCGCCGGGCAACAGCAGGGCGTCGTAGTCGTCCGGGCTCGCCTCGGCGACTGTGCGGTCGACCGGGAAGGTGTCACCGGGTTCGACATCGTGGTTCATCGCCTGGACCGTGCCGGAGCGCAGGGACAGCAGTTCGGTGGTGGCGCCGGCGCCCTCGACCGCGGCGCGCGGCTGGACGAGCTCCACCTGCTCCACACCGTCGGTGGCGAGGATGGCGACGTGCTTTCCGGTCAGTGCGTGCTGGGACATCATGATCTCCTCGTTCGGGGTCTGCGGGGCGCTTACCCGACTCCGCCCGGCGAAACAGCGCGGTGGGCGGCGGCCCGGTCGGGACCGGATCAGCTGCTGGCGACCGCGCTCGCGCCGATACCCAGATAGACGATCATCAGAACGAACAGGAACCATCCGGCGCCCTGCCAGAAGGGCCAGCGTCGTCCCCGCCGCCATTCCACATAGGTCCGCACGAAGGCGCCCACCCCGCCCGCGAGCAGGATCACGGTGGGCCCGAGCAGCACCGCGGTCTCGGCCGCCGAATCGCACAGCGCGGTAGCGGCGTCGGCACAGGCCGCCCGGCCGCCGGCCCAGATCGCGGCGACCACGGCGGTCAGCGCCGCGAGCGCGATCACGACGATCGAGTAGAACAGCGCCTGCCTACCGACTCGGCTGTCGGTATCGACCATGACCATCACCTCACCCTTCGGGTTACCGAGGATGGGCATGCCAAACATGACGGGGCCCTGAGCGGTGCGTGCGCGCTCGGTCCATCGGCGCCTGGATGCTCTCGGGCGCAGCGGGAGTCGCCCGCTGGCGACCGGAGGGCGTTGGCGCAGCCGCGTCAGGTCGAACAGCGGACCGCTCGGGTACGATCAACGCGGTCGGCGGAGCTACCGGGTGGACCCGCAGACGACTCCAGGGCGCGAGTGCGGGTTCCCGTGGTGCCGCCGGCGATACCGACCGCGGAGGCCTTCCCCGATGACCGAGCATCCTGGCGCTTTCCCCGCCATGCCTCCGGTGACGAGTGCGGAAATCGTGATTCGACGCTCGCCTCTACGGTGGTTCTGGTCGGTCTCGGCACTGGTGGCGTGCGGGGCCCTGCTCTGGGGATGTGCCAACGTCCTGGTCATCTCGCAGCTGGACACGGATCTGTCCGCTGCGGAGTCGCAACGACTCATGGAACGGCGCCGGATACAGATTCCCGACTCGTTCGAATTCGTCGGCATGCGGCGCTTCGGCTGTCCGCCCCTGGCAGGGATGTGCGGCTATGTCGGCAGCTATGTCGCGCCGGCGGAACAACTCCCGGACTACCGGTCGATGTACACAGATCCCACGCATCGCCAACCGCTGCGCCCGGTGACCTGCGCCGAGTTGAAGAAGCAATTGGGTTTCGACCCGGCGACGAGGACAGGCGACAACGACTGGAAGTTCGACTGTACGAACGCGATCGATCTGTTCGCCAGCCTCCCCTATGGCGACGAGGTGCACGGCTACCCCACGCTCACCATCGCTCGTGACGCACAATTCGCCACGATCTAGTACTACACGCGGCCGAGCTGACCGTCTCGTGGGGCGAACGCGCCCCGCTGCTGGGTTGTTGAACGGGGCGCGTTCTCGATCGGCGATCCGCCCGGGCGGTCGCGACGACCTACGGCCGCGATACCCCCACCCGGCCGCACCACACGTCGAGAACCGATAAAGTTCGTCAAGGCAATCAACGGCGGCAAACGGCCACCTGTACCTGCGCGAACAGCCACAAGTGAGTCACGATCGATTGCCTGCTCCAAGCCGATGTGCTGAAATGGGGATTACCGGCCGGCCTTGACATCGCACCAGGGCCGGACGGGCGGTAGCAGGTCTGCCGGTGCCGAAGAATTCGAGAAATCGATGAACACGTCCCGCCATTCACGCCACTGGTTGAAGTCGACGCCCGCCGATCCGGTCGGCGCGGGCCGACGGTTGCACGCCGAGACCGAACCGTGCGGGCACACCGCTGTGCTGGCGGTGCGCGGCAGCATCGACGCCTATACCCTGACCCGTTGGCAGCGGCTGCTGCATTCGACGATCAGCGCCACCTCCGCCGACGGCGGCAGATATCTCATCGTCGACCTCACCGATGTCGAGTTCCTGTCGTTGCGCGCGGTCCTGACGATGGCCGAGTGCACCGGGTACGCGCGCCGACGAGGTGTGGCGGTGAGCGTGGTCGACGCACACCCGTATGCGATGGCGGGCCGGGTCACCGAGATCGCCGGGCTGAGCCAGTGGCTGCCGGTCTATCCCGAATTCGTTGCCGCGTTGGCCGCGACCAAGACCGATGCGCCTCCGCTGGCGCAGAGCATCAGCGGTAGCCACCACCCTGGGCATTCGCAAGGACGGACGCGGCGACGACGACGGCCGTGGTTCACTTCCACCCCGACCGCCCGCTCTTGAAGCCGCTTCGCCCGCTCTTCCCGCAATCGAGAACCGTCATGTCCCGTGAGCTCGACCATCGACCAGCGCAGTTGGACCACCCGGCCCCCTTCGGCGATGCCTCGTTCGTGTCCTGGCCTGATCCCAGCCCACTGCAATCGTGGTGGGACCAGGTCATGGGCGACCACGTCATCCCGACCGCGGGCTCCACCCGCAGGCGCGGACACAAGGCGACCCCTGCCGGAACGCCGCCCGCCGATACCGGTGTCGCGTCGCGCAGAGTTCGCCACTCGAGGTACAGCTAGCCTTGATCCTGTGAGCCGGCAGCGTCGGCACCGATGCTGCCGACCCGACGGGCCCCCGCGGCCGCCGAGGGGCAAGTGCGTTTTCGTGACGACGGGAGAAGCACGATGAGCATGTCGGTAGCGTCGCTCGGGCATTCGACGGTGCGGCTGGCGGGGCCAGACGGTGTGGTCGTGATCGACCCGGGGGTCTTGGCGCCACCGGCGGCCTTCGAGGACGTGGCGGCCTACCTGATCACCCATGATCACGACGACCACGTCGACGGCGGACGCATCGCCTCGGCGCTGGCCGCACAGCCGAGCGCCCGGGTGCTGGCTCCGCAGGTGGTGATCGACAAGCTGCTCGCCGCCGGCGTCGAGGCCCGGCAGCTCGAAACAGCACCAGCGGACACCGTTTTCGAGGTCGCGGGCTTGACGGTCCGGGCGATGGTGGGTGAGCACGCCGCGATCTATCCGACCCTGCCGGATTCACCCAACGTCGCCTACCTGATCGACCGCCGGATTCTGCATCCCGGTGACGCCTTCCCCGCGCTGCCCGACGGTACCGCGCTCGATGTGCTGTTCCTGCCGGTGAGTGGGCCGTGGATGCGGTACGCCGATGCCGTGGACTATGTCGCCGAGACCCGGCCGGACCTGGTCGTCCCCATCCATGACGGCGACCTCAACGACATCGGCCGCACCCTGACCGACCAGCTGGCCGGCCTGCTGCCCGAGACGGTGCGCTACCAGCGCCTCGACGTCGGCGTGCCTGTCACGGTCTGAGGCGCTCCCACGGACCGAACCAGCGTCGGGAATCGGCGACGAGGCGATCTCCTGTCGGATTCCTCGTGAGGAGGTCCGTTCGCGGGTGGCATGAGAATGGTCCCTTTCCTCACCGAGCGAGTACCACTCCTACGGCGGCGACGACGAAGACCGCCACCAACAGCACCGCCACGATGACAGCCGCCACCCCGGTCGGTGGGAAATGGCGGCTGGTGCGCGGCTCCGGCGCAGAGAGCCCCGAGGTCTGGGCGGATTCCGGCGGCGTCGATCCCGGTGGCACGCCGCCTCCCGGTTCCAGATCGGGAGTGTTGGCTGGGTCGGGGTCTGTCGAGTTCATTCGCACCTCTCTTCTTCGGGTTCCCTCTCCCCGCTATAGACGCTGTCGTCGTTTTCAATCGCGGAGGTAACGCCCGACGACGGCATGTTCCGGAAGGTGGAGGTCAGGCGACCGGATGTCACACCACAGGGGGAGGCCGGGGTGTGCTGTCCGATCTAGGGTGATCGGGTGGTCGACGAGCGGGTCGTGGTCTGGATGCGGCAGCGGACGGCGCTGGTGGATGGGGTTTCGGCGCTGGTTCTGGGGGTGGTGTGCGCGCTGATCGGGGTGCTGGTGGGGGCCGGGGGTGCGCATTTCGGGTTCACGGTCGCGTTGCTCGTGCCGGTGGCGTTTCGCAGGCGATGGCCGGAATGGGCGGCGGTCGCCGTGGCGGTGGTGGCGTTGGCGCAATGGGCGACGGTCCGGGCCACGATCGGAGCTCTGGTGGCGGACGTCGCGGTGCCGATCATGGTGTACACCCTCGCCGCGTACGGGCGGTGGTACTGGAGCCGGATCGGGCTGGCCGCGGGCCTGGGTGGGGCGATTCTCGGGGGTTGGAGCTGGCCGCAGCTGCCGATGCCCGCGCTGGCGCATCTGATCGTCGGCGCGTTTCTGGCGAGCACGGTGGTCGCGGCCTGGCTCGGGGGCGCCTGGCAGCGATCCCGGCGAAGGGAGTTCGCGGCGCTGGCCGAACGCGCGGCATTGCTCGAGACCAATATCGAACAGCAGACCCGGCTGGCGGTGCTGTCCGAACGGACACGGATCGCACGCGACATCCACGATATTCTCGCGCACTCACTGGGGGTGATCATCGCGCAGTCCGACGGCGGCCGATACGCCGCGCGCGCGGAGCCGCAGCGGGCGATCGAGGCGTTGCAGGCCATCGGCGCTCAAGGTCGAGAGGCGCTGGTCGAGACCCGCCGAGCGATCGGAGTACTGCGTGAGGACGACGGCGGGGGACCGGATGCCATACCCGCACTGGGTATTTCGGACCTGCCCGCCCTGGTCGACGAGGTTCGTGGCGCCGGGCTGACGGTGGACCTGACGATCGAGATGGCCGGTGCGGAGCCCGACTCCGGCGTGCATCTGGTCGTGTACCGCATCGTGCAGGAGGGGCTGACCAATATCGTCAAGCATGGGGGACCTGATGCGCGAGCCGAGATTTCGGTGCGTTCGGGCCGGGGCCGGCTGTGTGTTCGCATCGCCGACGACGGGTCCGCCACCGTTCCGGGCCCCGCCGGTTACGGGCTGATCGGGATGCGCGAGCGGCTGGCGGCTTACGGCGGCGAACTCGAGTTCGGCCCGCGACCCGGGCGCGGCCACCTCTTGGAAGCCCGAATCCCGTGGGAGAGCCGATGATCACGGTGATGCTCGTCGAGGATCAGGTTCTCGTCCGCGCGGGCTTGCGCATGGTGGTGGACTCCCAACCCGACCTGCGTGTCGTCGGAGAGGCCGGGGACGGGTTGTCCGCACTCGCGGTGGCGGCGAGCGTCGCGCCGGATGTTGTCGTCATGGACGTCCAGCTGCCGCATCTGGACGGCATCGAGACGACCCGCCGCTTGCTGGCGACCGAACATCAGCCCAAGGTGCTGGTGCTGACGACCTACGACCTCGACGACTACGCCGTGGCCGCCGTGCGTGGCGGCGCCAGCGGGTTCCTGCTGAAAGACGCTCCGCCGGAAGACTTTCTGGCCGCGATCCGCACCGTGCACGCCGGTGATGCCGTGCTGGCCGCCTCCACCACCCGCCGCCTGCTCGACCGCCTCGCCCCGCCGGTCAACCTGGCCGCCCGCCGCCAGGTCGGCGTCCTCACCCAGCGTGAGACCGAGGTGCTGCGGGTCATGGCCCGTGGTCTGTCCAATGCCGAGATCGCGGCGACGCTGGCCGTCGGGGCGGGCACGGTGAAGACCCATGTCCGCCACATCCTCGGCAAGCTCGGTGTGCGCGACCGGGTCCAGGCAGTGATTCTCGCCCACGAGGCCGGACTCGGGTCCGGCTCCGTCGGCTGAATCAGCGCAGCGCTACCGATCCCGCGCGCAGTGGGAGTCGGTGGCAGGCAGGGTGCCGTCCAACAGGTACCCCTCGACAGCGTTGTCGATACACGCCGAGCGATCGAACAGGTAGACCCCGTGGCGGAAGGCGTTGTCCAAGGTGAGCGCGCGGGCCGCCGGGAGTGCCTGGCGCATCGCGCGTTGTCCGGCGACGGGGGCGACCGGGTCGCCCTCGGCGCCGACGAGCAAGGCGGGCGATCGGTTTCCGATGGTGGTCGCGGGCTCGACGGGGCTCACCGGCCACAGCGGGCAGGGGGTGACGCGGCGGGCGAGGGCCCCGAACATCGGCTCCGCGGCGCGGTGGCTCTCGATATCGGCGTAGGTGTCCTCGATGTCGCGGGCGGCGCGGTCGGCGCATTGATTGGCGACCGTCGCGCTGAAACCGAATTCGGGCAGCACCGTCGAGTCGGCGTACAGCGCGAGTTTGGCCGCCAAGCCGGCGGGCGGGTCGACGGGGTGACCGAGGGTCGCGTCGGACAGCGCCCGCAATTGGGCGCTGAAGTCGGTGTAGGACGTGTCGGAGTCGTCGACGGTGAGCAGCAGGCCCGCGACCATGTCCGCGGTGATGGTGACCTCGGCGATGCCGACCGGCACGGTCGAGATCGCGTCGAACATCGCGTCGATCGCCGCGAGCACCGCCTCCGGGGTTGTGCCCCAGGCGAGTTCGGCATCGCGGCCGGCAGCCCAGCGTGCCCAATCCGCGAGCGCCGCCGCGGCGGCCGGTGCGGTGGCGCGGGTCAGGTCCGGGCCCGGCGCACCGGGATCGAGGCTGCTGTCTAGGACGAACCGATCGGCGTGCTCCCCGAACATCTGGAGATAGACGGCGCCCAGGTACGTGCCCCACGACCAGCCGAGATACGAGATCTTCGGTACTTCCAGCAGCGTCCGGAGCAGGTCCATATCGCGTGCCATCGCCCGGGTCGAGGCGTGCGGCAGCAGCTCTCGCTGCGGTTCGCACAGGCGAGCGAGCTCGCGCGCCTGTGCGACGGTGCGGTCGAACCCCGGCCGGTCCGCCGGCGCGGTCTGCGCGAGACCGAGATAGGCGCTCGTGGACCAACCGCATTCCAGCGGTGACGCGGCGCCGAAGAACCGGGGATCCATGCCGATCAGGTCGTAGCGCTCCGCGAGGGCCGCCGTTGCCGGATGACCGCCCTCGGGCCCGTCGATGAGCATCGATACCCCGTCCCGGGACGGTCCCGGTCCGCCGGTCTGCACCACCAGGGTGCCGAGCCGGTGCGCGGGGTCGGACGCGGGTCGGCGCGCTACCGCGATCGTGATCTTCCGACCCGTGGGATCGGCGTAGTCCAGCGGTGCCTGGAACTCTCCGCACAGTGCTCCCGCCGCGGCCAGTCGGGCACCGACCGTGTCCTGTGCGCTGGTGCGGCAATCGTGCCAGTCGATGATGTGATCGGGGCTTCCCGACGCGGCCTGCTGGGGACCGCAACCGGTCAGCATCACCGTGGAGACGAGCACCGAGACTGCCGATGCCATTGTTTTCCAGTAGCGGTCGATCCTGATTTCGTTCATGGCAGTCGACGTTAGGAAGCGGCGTGGCCGCCGGCATCTACCCGGCGAACGACTGTGGACTCCGTCGCTGGGGATACCTGGCCATCGGTGGTGCGATTCGCCCTGGACGCTCTGGCGTACGCGGTCTGTCGATTTTCCGGGCTCCCATTCGACCTAGGAAAAGACGGCCGGCGGCAGGGCCGGACAACCTACCCGAATGAGGATGCGAAATGACTGGCAACGATCTCGATGTACTGCTCGGCGCGTGGGAACTGACCGGGCGTAGCCACACCGCGGATCACGACGACATCACCGGGACTCTCACCGCGACCCGCCTCCTGGACGGCGGGCTCTTGCAACTCGACGGCCGCATGCTGGTCGGGAACACCGAGATCCACAGCCTGGAATTGATCTGGCCGGACGACACCGACTCGGGTTTCGCCGCGCACGTGTATTCCGGTTCCGGCGCCCCGCTGAATTACCGGTGGAGCCGTCGGGGTGACACGATCGTGCATGCCGGACTCGGCATGACCTACACCGGCACCATCAGCACCGACGGTGCCACGATCACCGGTACCTGGCTGCCCGACCCGGACCGTCCGGACATGGCCGAGGCTGCCTACGACGCCACGATGCGCCGGATCTGAACCGGCTGTGCCCGACCTGGTTCGCTGAATTCATCGACTCGAAACACCGCGGGTTGTTCCGGGAAACAGCGCTTCTCGATGCTGTGCCGGAATCCCGTCGGATAAGAGGTACGAATGTGAATTCGGGAGATACCGCGTGGGTGCTGGCCTGCGCCGCGCTGGTGATGGTGATGACACCGGGACTGGCGTTCTTCTACGGCGGCATGGTGGGCAGCAAAAGTGTGCTCAACATGCTGATGATGAACTTCAGCTGTCTGGGTGTGGTGTCGACGCTCTGGCTGCTCTACGGCTACAGCGAGGCATTCGGCGACGATGCCGGGTACGGGCTCGTCGGCGACATGTCGCACGCGCTGCTGCGCACGACTCAGGGGACGTTGTCCGGGCCGGCCGGCCACCAGATTCCGACCATGGCGTTCGTGATGTTCCAGTTGATGTTCGCGGTCATCACGACGGCGCTGATCACCGGTGCGATCGCCGGTCGGACTCGTTTCTGGTCGTGGATCGTGTTCGCGGCGCTCTGGGTCAGCGTCGTGTATTTCCCGGTGGCGCATTGGGTTTTCCACGTCAGCGGTTTCACCGATACCGACTCCTCCGGTACCTCCTCGGAGGTCGGCGGGTGGATCGCGAACCGGCTGGGGGCCTTCGATTTCGCCGGCGGCACCGCGGTGCACATCAACGCCGGCGCGGCGGCGCTGGCGTTGGTGCTGGTGATCGGCAAACGTCACGGCTGGCCGCGCAGCATCGCTCGCCCACACAATGTGCCGTTCACCCTGCTCGGTGCGTCGCTGCTGTGGTTCGGCTGGTATGGCTTCAACGCCGGATCCGCGCTGGCCGCAGGCGATCTCGGTGCCCTCGCGTTCACCAACACCACCATCGCGGCAGGCGCGGCGTCGTTCGCCTGGATCGTCGTCGAACAACTCCGAGACGGGCGACCCACCACCATCGGCGCGTCCTCGGGCGCGGTCGCGGGCTTGGTCGCGATCACGCCGGCGTGCGGATTCGTCGGATCTGTCGGCGCCCTGTGCATCGGGGTGGCCGCGGGCATCTGCTGCGCACTGGCCGTCGGCCTGAAATACACCTTCGGCTACGACGATTCCCTCGACGTGGTCGGAGTCCATTTGGTCGGGGGAGTGGTCGGCACCCTGCTGGTCGGGCTGTTCGCCGACGTCTCGGTCAACCCCGCAGGAGGCAACGGCCTTTTCTACGGCGGCGGATTCGTCCAGTTGCAGCGCCAAGCCATCGCCTCGGTGGCCGTCATGGCCTACTCGTTCCTGGTGACCCTCCTGCTGGCGTGGCTGGTCGACAGGCTCGTCGGCCTGCGCGTCGACTCCGAATCCGAGGCCGAGGGCATCGACGAATCCGAACACGCCGAGTCCGCTTACAGCCCGACCACCCCGCCCGGTGCGTTGGCCCCCGCTCCGGTCCAGCCTCGGCCGGTGTCCCGGCCCCCACGTGTCCCGGTGCCCCGTCCCGCTCCGCGGCCCAACGACCACTTCTGGTGACCGCGGGTTGCCGGAATGCGTACCGGGGCCTGCGTGGGGTGATCGGTGTTGGGTTCACGGTGAACGAAAGCCCTTGTCGGGGGCGGCGGTCGCGCGGGAGTCTTCGCCCCGCCGATGGAACAGAGGGATACATCGATCGGTGGTTCGACGAGGAGGCCTCCACCCACGGCAAGATCATCCACTATCCGGGCCGGGGCACCTCCGGCGACGACCAGGGGTGGGCGCCCACAAGGACTACGGATACCTCGCGCTGCTGCAACAGGACGGGGCGAGATGCTCGAGATCGCCACCCGGGGCTATCAGACGGCCACCCGGCATCGCGTGGTCAGCCCGCCCGCCGGAGTCGACCGGTACTCGGTGCCGTTCTTTCTCGGGCCCGCCTCGAAGCGATCGTCGAACCGCTCGCGCTGCCCGCCGATCTCGCCGCCAGTGCCCGCGGCCGATGTGCTCGCCGAACGGGGACGCAGGTGAGGGAGCACTGGTCGGTCGGCCGCGAGGGAGTCGACGACCCGATCGCCGATCTGACGGCTGCTCTGCCCGGAGCCCGGTGGCGGCGCCCACCGATCCACGTGGTGGTCCGCCCCGTGGACCGGACGGCGCCGCACCGTCGACGCCGCGAAATCGATGCTTGCGGGACTTTAGCGAGACCGACGACGGGTGAGGCGTTGGATTGCCGGTCATGTCGACTCGGCGGGTCATCGTCGCAGTTTGGCCGGAGTGCGGGCGCGCCATGCCGGTGGACCGAAGGTCAGTTAGCTGAAAGTGTGCTGTGTGTAGTCTTTGCGCGTCCTGGTCGAAGGAGGCGCGCGGTGTCCGCTCGTCTCATGAGGGTCGGAGGTTTGTGCACACATGATTCGGCATCGCTCGGTTCCGCGTCCGCCGGTACTCGCGCCCGGCGTCGCGACATCGCATTTCCGTCCCGTGCTGCTCGACGCGTCGAGCCCGGAAGGACTGCGCGATCTGGAAGCGCTGGCGGGCTCGGATGCTGTCGGTGCGGTGCACGACACGATCGACGATCAGCTCGACGAATTGATCCGCTGCGAGGACCCCGCTGTCTCGCAGACAGCGGAGTCCCTGGCGGCGTCGCGACGTCGGATCTGCGGCGAAACCGCATTGTGGCGGTGGGGAACGTGGGTGTTCTATCCGTGGAACGGCCGGCTGGTGCATGTGCTGCCGCGCGAGGGTTTCCAGCGGGTGCGGACCGATCGGAACCGCAACAAGATCGACCGCGGGCAGCAGCGCGACCTGCGCGAGCGGCGGATCGGTGTGGTCGGGCTGTCGGTGGGTAGCAGCGCGGCGGTGACGCTGGCGATGGAAGGGGTCGGCGGTTCGTTCCGCCTGGCCGACTTCGACACGATCGGGTTGTCGAACCTGAACCGGCTGCGGGCGGGGATCGGTGATCTCGGGGTTTCCAAGGCGGTGCTGGCGGCGCGGCAGATGTTCGAGATCGACCCCTATCTCGACATCGAGGTGTTCACGGCCGGGCTGACCGAGGAGTCGATCGGTTCGTTCTTCGACGGCGTCGACGGCACCCGGCCGCTGGATCTGCTGGTGGAGGAATGCGACACGGTGTGGGCGAAAGTCGCCGCCCGCGAGTACGCGCGGAGCCGGGGGATCCCGGTGCTGATGGACGCCAATGATCGCGGCCTGCTCGATGTCGAGCGCTTCGATCTCGAACCACTGCGCCCGCTGTTCCACGGCCGCACCGGCACGGCGACCTCGTCCGATGTCGCGAGGATGAACCGGGACGAGCTGCTGTCGTTTCTGCTGGCGGTCGTCGACGAGCCGCGGCTGAGTCCGGCGATGCGCGACGCGATCGGTGCGATCGGCCGAACCCTGTCCAGCTGGCCACAACTCGCCTCGGGGGTGATGCTCGGCGGCGCGCTGGTGGCGGACACCGCACGCCGGATCCTGCTCGGCGAGCTGATCCCGTCGGGGCGGAGCTATATCGACCTCGACGAGCTCATACCCGCCGAAGGTCGGCGGATCGACGCGGAATTCGCGCAGGCGATGGAGGAAGTCCGTTGACGGTGGACCTGCGCGACGTGGAACTGGTCGGTACGCGACTGCGGTTGCGTGATCTGCGTGCCGGTGATCTGGGCACCTATCAGCGGATCTTCACCGATCCACAGCTGACCCGATTCATGGGCACCGACAGCATGGGTGTCCGGGCAGCGGCGGCGGCGTTCGACGCCGCCCTGCGCGCCCGCGGTGAGAGCCCGCGGCGCAAGTACACGCTGGCGATCACGGCACCCGATGAGGACACCATGGTCGGCACCATCGGCCTGCTGGTCGAGGATTTCGGCAGCAACGCGATGATCGGCGGTCTGGTCGTGATTCCGGAAGGGGCGCTGCGCGCGGGAGGCATCGAGGCGGGGCGGCTCATGGCGGCCTTCGCCTTCGGGCCGCTCGGGATCCACCGGGTCTGGGCGGGGCATCGGCACGATCATCCGGTGATGGACACGGTGATGGCGGGAGTGGGCTTGACACCGGAGGCGCGGCTGCGACAGCTGTACCGAACCCAGGGCCGGTGGCGCGACGTGTGCACCTATGCGGCGTTGCGGCCGGAATGGGCCGCGACGGCGACCGCGGCCGAACGCCGGATTCTGGCGTTGCGGCCCACCGCGGCAAGGGAACACGCCGTCGCGGGCCGGTGAGGTCGGTGCGCAACCCTGCCGAATCGGGCTCCGAGCGGGCGATGTCGCGATAGCATCGCCGACTACAGGCCCATGCAATCACCTTTGCCCCGAATTGCCACCACCCGAAACGCGCATCGGCCGGCGACGGGAGGCACTCCACCGCCGGCTTGGATCCGAAGTGGAGATCACCGATGGCAGTGCTGATCGACTCCGACTATTTCACGCCGGCGGACCGCCGCGAGGCGGTCACCGCCATCCTGCAGGAAGCCGATATCGGGGCGAACCTGCAGATGTGGGATTCACCGGCGGAAGTGGTCAGCCGGCACCAGGCCTGGATGCTGGGTCCGATCGCGCTCACCCGCTCGGAGGTCTCCGGCCACCAGGTCTGCCGCACCAGGCGGCACGAGCGGATCACGCCCAGCGACACCCTGACGGTGACCGTTCAGAACGGGCAGGTCCGCAGGCACGAACAGTTCGGTGCGCAAACGCTGATCGAGCCCGGCGCCTGCGAGGTGATCGACCTGGCCACCACGTTCGCCTCCGGCTGGCACGGTCTCGGCGGAACGCTGTGTCTGCAGCTGTCCAGGGAGCGCCTCGGGATCTCCGCGGAAACGGTCGTCGCGGCGCACGGGCGGCTGGCGGCATCGCCGCTGTACCCGATGGTCACGGCGCAGATCCAGCATCTCGTCGCGATCGCCGACCAGCTCGAAGCCGACCCGGCCGCCGCCTCGGTGGGCGAGTCGTGCCTGGAAATGGTTCGGGCGCTGCTGATCTCGGCGGCCGGCCGCGGTCCGGGTGACGGTGGCGCCATCCCGGAGCAACTGCTGATCGAACAGATCCTCGAGTACGTGCGGACACACCTGGCCGATTCGACCCTGAAGATTCCCGGCATCGCCGCCGCCAACAACATCTCCGTTCGGCACCTGTACAAGGTCTGCGCGCAGTCGGGTATCAGCCTCGAGCAGTGGATCATCGAACAACGCCTGGTCCGGGCCCGCGACATGCTGATCGACCGGGGTTACGCGCACCGTTCCGTCGCCGCCGTGGCCGGTGCCGTGGGCTTCCGCGATGCCGCCCACTTCACCCGGCGATTCCGGGAGGCGTTCGGCATGACGCCCCGGGACTGGCGCCGCAGCGCCTCCGACGCGGACACCCCGCCGACGTAGCGACGGAGTTCCCGCGGCGCGGAAGTTTGTGCGTGCACAGTCAGTGGCCGTGCAGTCACAGCCTGCTTCGGCGGCGAATTCGCCCTTATCGTTCGAATGTGGCTGCGCGAGACCGCTTCAGGAGTGTGAGTGTTCGCCGATGGACACCCGCTCCGATGCGGTCCGCGCCGAGGCATCGAGAGAGAGGGGAGACCATGTCCACGATCGGCAAAGCCATCCGGGCGGCGAGGACGGCCTCCGGTTTCACGCAGGCGGAGTTGGCCGACTGGATCGGCATCAGGGACGGAAACCAGATCAGTCGTTGGGAACGGGATGTGGTGACACCCAGTGCCGACAGTGTCGGCGAGTTGAAGAGGGTCCTGGGGGTGCGTCTCGACAACACGTCCGGAGGTGCGATGTCGTGCTGACCTGAACGCCTTTCCCGCCGGAGGCTGCGGTCGAGCCCACGGGCTGCGAGACCTACGAAAAGACCTGGGAGGTCGGGTAGTTCGGGGGGAGTGACGATCGTCGGTACGACCGCGCAGCATTCGAGCCGGGGCCCTTGCTCAGGGCCACGGCTCGAATGCTGTCGACGACTCGAGACCAGGCTGATGTTTCCGTCGGAACACCGACGCATGCGCGGTGGCTGACCCGTCAGGCGCCGTCGTGGCGGAGCGCATGTTCCTCGTCGCGTTCGGCATGCGCGTCGGGGAAATGGGTTCCGTGCGCGACGATTCCGGCGACGGTGTCGATGTAGTCGGTGCCCAGGGGTAGCCCCCGCAGGACCGAGCGCGCCCACAGCGAGCCTGCCAACAGATCTATGACGGCGCCGACATCGACGTCGGCCGGGATCTCCCCGCGTGCGATCGCCCGGTCGAAGATGGCCTGCTCGCGTTCGAGTCGTTCGCTGAAGAACTGGTGGCCGACGGTGGCGAGAGCCGGTCGCGACGCCGATGCGGACAAGACCGCCGCCGCGATGGCCGCGGTATCCTCCGCGGTCAGCAATCGGGCGATCTCGACTCCGAGCGCGGCGAGATCGCCGCGAAAGGTACCGGTGTCGGGGATGGAAATCCGCAGTGGCGCGGCAACAGTCAGTGCCGCGGCCAGCAACGCATCCTTGGACGGCCACCACCGATACAACGTCGTCTTGTTGACCCCGGATCTCTGGGCGACCGCCTCCATCGTCAAGCCGTCATATCCGGTCTCGGCGAGGAGTTCGAGGGCGGCGAGGTGGATGACCTCGGCTTTGCGCGGGCCTGCGGGAGGTGGGTCGGTTGCGGACATGTCGTAACGATACAACGCAACGTTGCGTTGGGTCTCTGCCTCGGCTACGTTGAATGCAACGCAACGTAGCGTTGTTTTTTGAGGAGGGCTGTGATGTCGGAATTTCTGCCGGTGGTTCTCGTCCACGGAATCAGGCTGAGCGGGGCGGCTTGGACGATGGTCGCCGATCGCATCGCCGACACTCATCCGGTGATCGCGGTCGATCTGCCCGGCCACGGACGTCGTCGCGGCGAGAAGTTCACGCTCGCCGCTGCTGCCGAAACAGTCACCGCCGCCATCGATTCCGTCGGTGGCCGCGCTGTGGTCGTCGGGCATTCTCTAGGGGGATACGTCAGCATCGCGGCCGCGGCCGCGGCTCCTGACGCAGTGGCCGGCCTCGTCGTCGCCGGCTCCACCTGCGTGCCGAGCCGATCGCTGATGCTGCCGTTCTCCGTCATGCATCGAGTGCTGTCGCGGCAATCCGATGGCGGCCAGCGGACGAGTGCGCGGCTGTTCGACGCGATGCTGCCCGAGCCGGTGGCGGTCGCCGTCAGCGGCGCAGGCATCGCCACCGAGGTGATCCCGGACGTGCTCGCCGAGCTCGGCCGATTCGACGTACTCGGAGCGCTGGGCTCACACCCAGGCCCGGTGTGGCTGATCAACGGCCGCCATGATCACCTGCGGGTACATGAACGTCGCTTCGTTCGGGCCTGCCGCGCCGGACGGCTGAGTGTGGTCCCCCGCGCCGGGCATTACCTGCCCTTGGCCGATCCTGAACGTTTCGTCGACATCGTTCTCGAAGCGGCCACGGGCGCTGAACAGCTGCACCGGCGTTCGCGGAATCCGACGTCTGGCAACTGTTCATGCACTACATCGACTTTCGTGGCGCGCACGACGCCGGGTACGAAGTCGGCGGACTGCGTTACGCGGTAGACGCCCACGACTGGCGGCGGGTGAGGATCGCCGGGTGGCTCGACCTGACCAATGATCGCGTCGTCGGCGGGGACGCCATACGACCCGCGCCGCCGGTGCCGAACCGGTTCTGTCCCATCCCGAATTCGCCGACGCGGTGCGTTCGGCACGGCGCGAGGTCGGCCGAGGGGGCCGACTCGAACGAAACCCGTTGCTGCGCTCGAAGGTCGTGCACGGTCGGCCGGGTCCGGCCACCGGCGCCACGCTGCGTGAGCTGCTCACCACGATGAGCGAATCCCTGCGCGACGAAACCCGCGGCGAGAAGCTGCACCGGGCACTCGACCGCACCTACCTGCGACCCGCGCCCACCCAGGAACGCGCCGCCGAACTACTCGGACTGCCCTTTTCCACCTACCGCCGACATCTCACCCGTGCGGTCGAGCGGGTCATCGACAAGATGTGGGAGATCGAGCTGTACGGCGCCGAGTTCTCGACCGATATGGCCGCCGAGGACCGGGCCGGGAACGGTGATTCGTAGCGACGATCAGCGGAGACTGCCGACACCGAGCGATCCGTTCGGCGGCGGCTCCTGATTCTCGGCGGCGCGGACGTAGGCGACGGGGTCCTTGTCGACCGGCCGCACGCCGGCGTAGTGGCGGGCCTCGTAGGCGGCGAAGGTGACAGCCAACGCGTGGCGCTGCGGCACGCCGGCCAGGCGGCGGAAATCGGTGAGGCCCTCGCGTTCTTCCTCCGCCATGTGGTCGCTGTTGGCGAGATTGGCTGCCGCGACGGCCGCGAACCAGTCGTCGGTGCCGACCTGATGATCCGCGACCGCGGCCACCGCGTCCCTGATGTCGTTGTGGTCGTGGATGGCGTCGAGCGTTTCGCTCTCGACCGCGCCTGTGCGCCTCGCCGCGATTCCGGCGTGCAACAAGGCCGGGTAGAAGATCTCCTCCTCGGCCAGCGCGTGCAGTTCCAGGAAGGCGGCGAGCCGGTCCCAGATCGCGGACAGCGCCTCGGTGTCGGTGCGGTTGATCTGTTCCAGGATCGCGAACAGACGCCGCTGTTCGTGGTGGTCGTCAAGGATCAGCTGGGTGATATCCACGATTCCTCCCTGAGACTGCTCGTCACAGCATGCAACGCCGGGGGCACCGGGCGTCGTCGTCGACATGCCGACCATAGCGCACCGTCTTCGACGACCGCGGGCCACGGGCCGGCCGCGCCGCGGCGAGCGACCCGGCTGACCTGGGCCTTCTGTTTGCCCTGCCGAAGGACGGGTAGCCGCCCCCTATGAGTCAGTCTTCGGCGGCTGTGAGAACACGCCCATGATCGGCGACGACATCGACGGGATCGTGGTGGTGGTCCCCGTCCGCAACGAAGAGCGACTGCTGCCTCGGTGTCTCGCGGCGCTGGAACGTGCCGTCCGCCGGGTCGACGTCCCGGTCCGCGTGCAGCTCGTGCTCGACGCCTGCACCGACGGTTCGGCGCGGGTCGCGGCGTCGGCCGAGGTGCTGACGGTGTGGGAGCGCAATGTGGGGGCAGCGCGGCGGCTGGGCTTCGAACACGCGGGCTCGGGGTGTGCGTCCGAGACCTGGTTCGCGACCACCGATGCCGATTCCGAGGTCGAGCCATCGTGGTTGTCGGCCCAGCTCGACTACGCGCGAGCGGGTTTCGAGGTGGTGGCGGGTGTCGTCGCGGTGCGGCAGTGGGACGCGCACTCGGCGCGGACCCGGCGGATCTACGAGCGGCAGTATCTCGAGCACGGGCCGGAGGGTCATAGTCATGTGCACGGCGCCGCGCTGGGCTTCCGCGCCGACGCCTACTGGGGAATCGGTGGGTTTCGGGCCTTGCCGACCGGCGAGGACGTGGATCTGGTCGCGCGGTTGCGCGCGTCCGGAGCCGCCATCGCCTGGGCCGGGGACGTCGCTGTCACCACCTCCGCGCGGCGGCACGGGCGCGCACCGCACGGGTTCGCCGAGCACCTGCGCCGTATCGGGCGGGACGCATCGCGGGAGGTGTCATGACCGGCGTCGACAGTCGGGTTTCCGGCCTGTGCGCCGAGGCATCGGAACCGGTGATCGCCGCGGAACTGCGGTCGCTGGCGAGATCCGGACGGCTGGATCTGCCGTTACCGGGCTCGGGGCAGACCCTCGAGCGATGGCGCGCGCTAGCCGAGATCGCCTACGCGGATACGGTTGTCGGGCGTCTGGCCGAAGCCCACACCGATGCTACGGCGATCCTGGCCGAGATCGATCACGGCGCCCCCGGGCGGCCGTCGACCGAACTCGCGGTGGCGCCGGAGCAACTCTGGGGCGTGTGGGCCGCGGAGCCGCCTGCTCCGGTGCTGCGGGCGCGCGAGGTGTCCGAGGGCTGGGTGCTGGAGGGGCGCAAACTGTGGTGCTCGGGTGCGAGCATGTGCACACACGCACTGGTCACGGCCGAGATCGACGGTCAGCGCGCGTTGTTCGCGGTGGCGCTCGACCGGTCCGTCGTCCGGCCGGTGCCGCACACCTGGCCTGCGGTCGGTATGCGGGGGTCCGATTCCGGCGCCGTCGATTTCGACCGTGCGCCGGCGCGGATGATCGGTGACCCCGGCGCGTACCTGAGCCGTCCCGGTTTCTGGCACGGCGCCATCGGGGTGGCCGCCTGCTGGTACGGCAGCGCGTGCGCGGTCGCCGCGACACTGCACCGCAGCGCCGCCGCGGGCCGCGCCGACGACCACGCGCTCGCCCATCTGGGCGCGGTCACCGCGAGTCTGTCGGCCGCCCGTGACAGCCTGTCCGTCGCCGCGCAGGCGATCGATGCCGACCCCGCCGACCTCACCGGAGCGGGTCGACTCCGGGCCAGGACCGTGCGCGCGATCGTCGAGAACGCGGCGACCGACACCCTCGACCGTGTCGGGCGCGCCCTGGGCGCCGGCCCGCTGTGCGGCGACGAAGCCCATGCGCGCAGAGTCGCCGACCTGACGGTGTACCTGCGTCAGAGCCATGCCGAACGCGATCTCGCCGCCCTCGGACGAGACCAGGCGGACAAGGAGTTCTCATGGTGGCCATGCCCCTGATCGACCCGACCGATCCCGGCACCGCGGAAGGCGCGTGGACGCCGTGGCGCGAGAGCAGACCCGAACTGCGCGTGGAGCATTGGCGGCATCTGATCGTCGTCGCCCCGCACCCCGACGACGAGGTACTCGGCGTCGGCGGGCTGATCGCGCACCTGCGATCGGCCGATCTGCCGGTCACCCTGATCTCGGTCACCGACGGTGAAGCCTCGCACCCCGGCTCGCCCACCCACACCCCGGCCGAGCTGGCCGGCCTGCGGATCGAGGAATCGGCCAACGCGGCCCACGAACTCGCCATCGGGGCGCCGATGCGGCTGGGCATGCCCGACGGCCGGGTCGCCGAGCAGCAGGCCGAACTCACCGACCTGCTCACCGAGGTGCTCGCGGTCCTGGGCGGGCCGGGGGTTCGATGCGCCGCCACGTGGCGACACGACGGCCATCCCGACCACGAAGCCGTCGGCCGCGCGACCGCCGAGGCGTGCGCGAACACAGCGACCGAATTGCTCGAGTATCCCGTCTGGATGTGGCACTGGGGCAGCCCCGACCATCCGCGAGTCGCCGCGGCCAATGCCTTCGGCCTGGCGTTGCCGTCGTCGGCGGTCGCGGCCAAGGCACGGGCACTGGCACAGCACCGCAGTCAGATCCGTCCGCTGTCGGACCATCCGGCTGACCGTCCCGTCCTGCCTCCCCATGTCCTGCATCGGTTCACCACACGCGACGAGGTCTTCTTCCAGTGACCGAGTCCGCGCTGCCGCCAGGCTATTTCGACCGGATGTACGCCACCGACGACGACCCGTGGCAGTTCACGCTCCGCTGGTACGAGCGGCGCAAACGCGCGCTGACGATGGCTATGCTGCCCAGGGCGCGCTACCGCGCCGGGTTCGAGCCCGGCTGTTCCATCGGCGTGCTCACCGAGGAACTCGCCGGGCGCTGCGATCGCCTCGTGAGCACCGATGTCGCCGAGCGGGCCCTGGATTCGGCGCGCGCACGGCTGTCGCGTTCTGGCCACGCGTCGGTGGAGTTGCGCCGGTGGGGGCTGGGACAGCGCTGGGCGGCAGAGGAATTCGATCTCATCGTGCTGAGTGAGGTCTGCTACTACCTCGATGCCGAGACGCTGCGCCAGGCCTTCGACCGTGCGGTCGCGCACCTCGAACCCGGCGGCACGCTGCTGTGCGCGCACTGGCGCCACGTGGTGGCCGACTATCCGCTGACCGGCGACGAGGTGCACGCGATCGCGCATCGCACCGCCGGACTGGCGGCCACGGCCCACTACGGCGACGAGGATGTGCTGATCGACGTGTTCGCGGCCTCGCCGCCGAACCCGCCGTCGGTGGCCCGCGTCGAGGGTCTCGTCTGAGGCAGGGGAGTCGCGGGCCGGGCGCGACGGCCCGGCCGCGACTCAGGACCGCCGCCGTCGCCGGGCGATCAGCCAGACCACGAACCCGGCGAGCACCGCGGCTGCCACCGGCAGCGCGGGCGTGCGGGCGACATCGGTGGCCTGCCCGGTCGCATCCAGCGCCAAGTCACGGTCGAGCCGGGGGACCGGGTCGTCGGACTCGCTCATCGCGGGTTCCTTCCTCGGTGGTCTCGCAGCGTGGGGGCTGTCAGTGCCCGCGCTGATCGGTGAGCTTCAGGCCCTCCTTGGCCTTGATGCGCCGGTGCTCGAGCAGCAGCCAGACGACACCCGCGCCGGCGAGCAGGACCGCCGCGACCCCGGCGACGGTCGCCCAGCCGGTGAACCCGTAGCCGGTCGCGGTCAGGCACAGACCCAGCGCGATGACGCCCAACGCGCACAGGATGATCCCGGGGAAGTTGTAACCGTCTTCCAGGCCCTCGCCGGCGTGGCTGCGGGTCGTGCGGGCATGGTCGGGGAATTCGTCGTCGTGTCGGTCGGCGCGCTGCGGCGCGGAATCGTGGTGCGGATTCGGGTAGGTCATGGATGGTTCCCTCCAGGTTGACCGGTATGAGCGGGCCATACCCGCTGGGCCGCTGGTCAATCACCGGGCGGCGGACCGGAGGGCGAACTCGACGCGAAAAGAGCCCGGGCCGAGGGTCGGCCCGGGCTCTTCGACACCCGATCAGCGCAGGTCGAACCGATCGTTGTCGACCACCTTGACCCAGGCGGCGACGAAGTCGTCGACGAACCGCGCGCCCGCGTCCTGCTGCGCGTAGACCTCGGCCACCGCGCGCAACACCGAGTGCGCGCCGAAGACGAGGTCGTTGGCGGTGGCCGTCCAGCGGGCCTGACCCGTCTTGCGGTCGACACCGTCGAAGACGTTCTCGGTCGACTCCGAGGGCTTCCACTCGGTGCCCTGATCGAGGAGATTGACGAAGAAGTCGGTCGAGAGCACGCCGGGACGCTCGGTGAGGACGCCGTGGCTACTGCCCGCGTAGTTCGCGCCGAGCACACGCAGCCCGCCGATGAGCGCGGTCAGCTGCGGCGCGGTCACGTCGAGCATGTACGCGCGGTCGAGCAACAGGCGTTCCAGCGGTGCCTTCTCCCCGTCGCGCACGTAGTTGCGGAAGCCGTCGGCCCGAGGCTCGAGCACGGCGAAGGACTCGACATCGGTGGCGTCCTGGGTGGCGTCGGTGCGGCCCGGATGGAACGGCACGGTGACCGGGTGACCGGCGTCGGCGGCCGCCTTCTCGACGGCGGCCGAGCCGGCCAGGACGATCAGGTCGGCCAGCGACACGCGCTTGCCGCCCGCGGCCGAACTGTTGAAGTCCTGCTGGATGCGCTCGAGCACGGGCAGCACCTGCGCCAGCTCGCTCGGCTCGTTGACCTGCCAGCTGCGCTGCGGTTCCAGGCGCAGGCGGGCACCGTTGGCGCCGCCGCGCTTGTCGGTGCTGCGGAAGCTCGCCGCCGCCGCCCACGCGGTCTTGACCAGCTGCGCGATCGAGAGTCCCGAGGCCAAGACGGTGCTCTTGAGCGTCGCGATGTCCTGCTCGTCGATCAGTTCGTGATCGACCGCGGGTACGGGGTCCTGCCACAGCTGCGGCTCGGGGACCCAGGGGCCCAGGTAGCGGCTGAGCGGTCCCATGTCGCGGTGGAGCAGCTTGTACCACGCCTTCGCGAACGCTTCGGCCAGCTCTTCGGGGTGATCGAGCCAGCGGCGGGTGATCTCCCGGTAGATCGGATCCTCACGCAGCGACAGGTCGGTGGTCAGCATCGTCGGTGTGCGCGCGGGGCCGTCGAACGGGTCGGGGATGGCGCCTTCGCCCGCACCGTCCTTCGGCTTCCACTGCCAGGCGCCGGCCGGGCTCTTGGTCAGTTCCCACTCGAAGCCGTACAGATTCTGCAGGAAGCCGTTGCTCCACCGGGTCGGGGTCGCAGTCCAGACGACCTCCAGGCCGCTGGTGATGGCGTCCCTGCCCTTGCCGGTGCCGTAGGAGCTCTGCCAGCCCAGCCCCTGCTGCTGGATCGGGGCGGCCTCGGGTTCGGGCCCGACCAGGCTCGCATCGCCTGCCCCGTGGGTCTTGCCGAAACTGTGGCCGCCCACGATCAGCGCGGCGGTCTCCTCGTCGTTCATCGCCATCCGGCCGAACGTCTCGCGAATATCGCGGGCGGCGGCCACCGGATCGGGGGTGCCGTTGGGGCCTTCGGGGTTCACATAGATCAGGCCCATCTGCACGGCGCCGAGCGGGCCGGACAGTTCCCGGTCACCGGCGTAGCGCTCGTCGCCGAGCCAGGTGTCCTCCGGACCCCAGAAGACCTCCTCGGGCTCCCAGATGTCGGGCCGGCCGAAGCCGAAACCGAAGGTCTGGAAACCCATCGACTCCAGCGCGACGTTGCCCGCGAACACCAGCAGGTCGGCCCAGGAGATCTTGGTGCCGTACTTCTGCTTGACCGGCCACAGCAGTCGTCGCGCCTTGTCGAGATTGGCGTTGTCGGGCCAGCTGTTGAGCGGGGCGAAGCGCTGCGCGCCCTGGCCGCCGCCGCCACGCCCGTCGGCGATGCGATAGGTCCCGGCCGCGTGCCAGCTCATCCGGATGAACAGGCCGCCGTAATTGCCGTAGTCGGCGGGCCACCAGTCCTGGGAATCGGTCAGGACCGCGGCGATGTCGGCCTTGAGCGCTTCGACGTCGAGGGTGGCGAATTCCGCTGCGTAGTCGAAATCCTCGCCGAGCGGGTTGGCCTTGGACGAGTGCGCGTGCAGCACCGAGACATCGATCTGCTCCGGCCACCAGTCCTTGTTGGCGTTCGGCCTGCGGTCGGTCTGCGGGGTGGGGGCGGGGATCGCCGGGTTTTCGCTCTCGCTGGTGGAGTCGCTGTCGCCGGTGGGAGGGCGGTTATCGGTGGTCACGATATTCCTTCCTGAAACGAGTCGTGCGGGCTGCGAGCGGAGTCGTCGGCGGAGGGGACGGTGGAGCAGTCGGGGCACCGGCCCCAGTAGATGATCTCGGCCTCGTCGATCGTGAAGCCCTGGGCGTCGGCGGCCGTCAGGCACGGTGCCTCGCCGGTGCGGCAGTCGACGTCGGCGATCTTCGCGCACGTGCGGCAGATCAGATGGTGATGGTTGTCGCCGACGCGCGATTCATACCGTGCCACCGACCCCCGGGGTTGGATGGACCGGAGCAGGCCTGCGGCGGTGAGCGCACGCAGCGAGTCGTAGACGGTCTGGTGCGAGACCGCGGACAGCCTGGAGCGCACGGCGCGGATGATCGAGTCCGTATCGGCGTGCGGATGGTCGTGGACCGCCCGCAGGACCGCCACCCGCGGGGCGGTGACGCGGAGGGACGCTCCCTGCAGCAACTGCTGGAATTCCGTGTCCGTCGGCACGTCCGAAAGTGTTCTCCGTTGTCTGGAATCGGTCAAGCATATGACCGGCCTCGTGTTCAGGGCCGGGAATCCGCGGTACCGCCACCAGCAGAACGGTCACCCCGACACCGCGGGCGGCGGCCTGCTGCTCATCACGCGTGCGGATCTGCTCGACCGCGTCGGCGATCCGATCGACGAACGCCGCCTCGCCGAGCAAGTGGCGCTGCTCGACACCGATATCCGCCTGCTCGGGGCCTGAGCGGAATCGTCGCCGGACACCGCTGTGGCGGACCCGGACGCCCGGGTCCGCCACAGCATCGACTATCGGGTGCGGCCGGTGACCAGTCCGACCAGTGCCAGCAGCAGCACCGCACCACCGAAGCAGGTCAGGAAGCTGAACAGCAGACCACCACCGGCGACATCGACGCCCAGCACCTTCAGCAGGAACCCGCCGAGCAGACCGCCGACGACGCCGACGGCGATATTGAGCACGATGCCCTGCTGGGCATCGGTCTTCATGACTTTGCTGGCGATCCAGCCGGCGATGCCGCCGATGATGATCCAGCCGAGAATTCCCAGTCCGAGCATTGCTGCCTCCGATCGTTTCCGGCCCTGGCGGGCCGTGATTGTGCGTGGATTCTCAGTCCAGGGCGCGGACGTCGGTCGCCTGTGGGCCCCGGTCGCTGTGGTCCATCTCGAACTCGACCTTCTGGTTGTCCTCGAGGGTGCGGAATCCGTCGCCGCGGATCTCGGAGAAGTGAACGAAGATGTCGGCACTGCCCTCGTCGGGCTCGATGAACCCGAACCCCTTCTCCGCGTCGAACCACTTCACAGTGCCTTGAGCCATTGCTTCCCACTCCGTTCGATCGGTACCTCTCGATCGGAGGATGTCCCGGACCGGAATCGGTAAACGGGTCACCACCCACCGATCTTCGGCGACGATGGGCCCACGGTCTGCTCCGTGGTGGCCCGGCGCCGCCGACCGCGAACCGTCACCTCGGGCTCCGCTCTAGGCGAAGCGGGTGGTGAGCTCGGCCGCGATCTCGTAGTGGCGCAGGAGGAAGGAGCGTTCGTCGAGCTTCTTGCGCCGCAGCCAGCCGGTGACCTCGGCGTTGCACTTGCTGGAGTTGCACGATCCGCAGGCGGGGACGACGTTGCCGAGGGTGTAGCGGCCGCCACGCGAGATGGCTTGCACGCAGTCCTTCTGCAGCGAGGTGGAGGGGGAGCCGCAGTAGGCGCACCCACCCCAGGACGTCTTGAGCGCGTCCCACTGCGCGTCGGTGAGGTCATGGGTGACGCGCGCCATCCGCTTCTTGCGCTTGCGCGCGGCGCGCACCTGTCTGCTACCGCCGGTCGGCACCAGGTGAGAATACGTGCCGCGACGGTCGGCTGGGCGCAGGCGGGCACACCGTGTCCGACCCGGCCGCGACGCCGCAGACGGGTGCGGTGGGCTACGAAACGACCTGGGAGCTCAGGTAGTTCAGCAGGAGGGGAACGTCCTCGCCGTAGTCGATGTGGGCTTCGGAGGCGTAGAAGTTGGCCATGTCCACGCCTTGGCGACCCAGTTGGACGAGCTCGTCGACGGTGGCGGGATCGGTGACGCTGAGCAGGGTTCGGGTGGTCGCGGTGAGGTCGGAGCGGATGCCCGCGGCGACGGGGCCGAGCACCGAGCCGGTGAGGTCGGCGCCGGTGGCGGCCAAGGCCGCCAGGTCGGCGGCGGCGGCGAGAGGGTCGTTGCGGTCGAGGGATTCGACCGCACGCCAGAGGATTTCCTGGAGGTGGCCGACGCGCTCGGCGATACCGAGGAGATCGAGGTGGGTCAGGGCGTCGGCGATGACGCTGACGCCCGCGGTCCGGCCGGACGGGTCGACCGCGGCGGCCGCGCGGATGACCTGGGCGACCAGGACCCGGTCTACGCCCGCGGCGGCCTCCACGAAGGGGGCCAGGGCGGCGTTGACGGCCCGTGCGGTCTGATGGGCGCCGCGGATGTCGCCCGCCGCGAGGGACTCCGGCAGGCGGGTGAGGTCGTCGACGATGGTCGGCAGGTTCGCCGCGGTGGCGGTCCAGCCGGCGCCCATGGTGACGGCTTGGGCGATCAGACTGCTGGGATCGGCGGTGGCGGGGAGCAAGTTCGCGATCGGGGTGGGATCGCCGCTCAGGACCCGGCCCAGCACGGCCAGGAACGGGGAGGTGGCGGCATCGAGGGAGCAGTACAGGTCGCCGTCGGCGCACAGCGTGCGAACCCGCTCGGACAGCGCGCCGAAATCACGGCTCCGGGTGCCGGCGATGCCGCGGCCGGGCTGCGGATTGCCCAGGGAGAGTGTGGTGTTCGGATCGCGATGCGGGTCGGCCAGTAGCCCGACCCCGACCACCCGATCGGCGTCGATGGGGCCGTCGCCGTTGCCGATCTCGGTGGCCAGATCGCCGATGCCGTCCGCGCCCTGGCTGTAACCGGCGAGCACGACCCGCGTCGAGCCGCACAGGCCACGCAGCATCTGGCGCAGACGGGATTCCAGGGTGCTCAGGGACTCGGCGTAGCTCAGGCCCTGATCGAAAGCGCTGGCGGCATAGGGGGCGTAGAGCACGGTGATGTCGCGGCCGAACTGCCGTCGCAGGCCGTCGCCGACAGGCCGGAGCATGCCGACGGGCACCTCGGGATCGGCGTCGAGTGTGGTCTCCCAGGTTCCCGGCCCGAGTATCGCGGTGTACGGGGTGCAGGGCTGCGGGCCGGACGTTTCCGCCCGCGCGTCGCCGACCGCCGCGGTCCCGGCCGCGACGACGGCGGCGACCAGCGTCGCGGCGGCGGATCTCGACAACCTGTTCATCGTCCAATTCCTCTGTTGCCGAAGGTGATTCGCGACGGTGCGACAGGTGTTGCAGCGCGCCGGACCGTCGTGGCCAATTCTGGCCGCTCGCCGCGGGTTTCGCCCACACTTTCAGATACAGTTTCATTTCAGATTCGATCCGGGCTGCGCGGTCCGTCGTCGGCCCCGTCGACCGACGCCGTCCCCGGCCGGCCGCGCGCCGAGCCGGGGACGGGTCTTCACGGTGGCGCCAGTTCCACCGAGTCTGTGCCGGATCCGGGCGAACCGTCCCACGCTCACCGGCACAGAACGGTAGGCGAGGTACGGGCCGCGGCACTCGTCGCCGGACGACAGACTTGTCGGTGCGGGTTGTGCGCGCGTCACGAATCCGGGCCGGGCGCGACGGATTCGCCCAGGGTCGGCAGGATCGCGAGGGCGACCTGGAGTTCGAGGGTTCTGATATCGGCACTGCGGCCCAGGATCGCCTCCGCCTGCTGCACCCGGTAGCTGACCGTGTTGGGATGCACCAGCAGCCGATCGGCGGCGCGGCGGCGACTGCCGTTCTCCCCGAGGAAGACCGACAGCGTCGTTGCGAGCCGATAGGTGGTCTCGTCGGGTGCGGCCAGGCGGCCGAGCACCCTGGTGACGAACGCGCGTGCGTGCCCTGGGTCGGCCGTGCACAGCGCCGCGACCGCGATCTCGCCGTAGCGAGTCACGGGATCGGCGCGGTGGGCGGCCATCGTGGCGACGCGGCGGGCATGCTCGGCTTCGAGATGACTGCGCCGGAAGCCGTCCAGTCCGTGCGCGGGGCCACCGATCGCCGCTCGCACACCGGGCGGCAGCGCCTGCTGGAGTTCGGTGAAAGCCCTGGGCGAGAAGGATGCACGCGACCCGGACCAGCCTGCGAGAATCAGCGCGCCGAGCGGATGGGTGAGGGTGTTCTCGGCCCCGAGGTGCCGCGCGAGCTCGGCGAAGGCCGCGCCGAGGGTGGTCTGGGCGTCGCAATGCTCCGGGGCGCGGTCGAGCCAGACCACGGCCGCGAGGTGGTACCGGTTCACCTCGTAGCGCAGGCGAGTCGAGGCGCGTGCCGGATCGTGCTCCCGATCGGCGACGATGTCGGCGATCGCCGCCGCCTGTGCGGCCGCGGCGCTGCGCATCCAGCCCTCACATTCGACTTCGTAGGCGTGTTCGGCCCGGATCATCGCGCCGTCGAGATAGGCGAAAAGCCATCCCGTCGCCATCCGCAGCGCGGTCGGCAGTTGGACCGACCCGGGCGCGGTGGCGGTGATGCGGGTGAACATCCACTGCCACATGCCCTCCTGCGCCAGGCGATACAGCCGCATGACCTCGGTGAGCGGAACACCGCGCCACACCCTGGCCCGGATCAGCGCCAGCCCCGGCTCCGGCAGGTCGAAGCGCCGGGGATCGCCGCCGTGCTCGAGTGTGTCGGCCAGCTGGAGCATGTGCGCACTGATGCCGGCCCGGCTAGCCTCGGCCACCTGGTCGTCGGGGAACAGTTCGGGGATCTCGACCCGCATCCGCGCCACCGACGCCGCGGTGAGGTCGGGGGCGCAGCGGCGGATCTCCCGCGCGAGGGGGCGAAGGATGTCTTCCCAAACCTGTCCGGCCGCCTCGTCGTCGGGCGGCAGCCAGCCGCCCGACGA